>JANORJ010000593.1:0-16973 GCA_031415255.1 Chitinophagaceae bacterium
TCCTGCTCCACCACCACCGCCACCAGCTACTTCCCCAACAGGAAAAGTAGTAAAAGCAGGTGAGCCAGTTGCCGCTATTAATAAAGAAAACACAGTTCACTATCAATAATGGGTTAATTTGAATCTTTATTTTAAGTCCCGCTGCAGAAACAGCGGGACTTAGTTTTCGGATTTGAATAGCATATAAAACTGACAAGTATGTCACCAATAAAAAGACTTTTTAAAAAGAACTCGCATAATGGATTTTTTAAAATTCTTGCAGGGCTTGGCAAGTCTTTATACCGATTGTATGAAAATAGGAACCACGATGTACATAGTAACGGCGAAGCAACAGTATTAAAAAAAATTTCAAACCTCAAGCCATTAACCATTATAGACGGTGGGGCTAATATCGGAGAGTATTCATTACTAGTTAATCAATTCAATCCCGGATGCAGGATATATGCCTTTGAACCAGTAGAATCTACTTTTCAGCTTTTAACAGAAAATGTCCGGGATCACAATAACATTATTCCTGTTCAGAAAGGCTTATTTAGCGAAAACTGCTCAAAGGAAATAAATGTGTTCGATTCTGATGCTCATGCGTCGATATATGATATACAGGGGTTATCATATAAACCAAATAAAAAAATCACAATAGAGCTTGGCAGGGGTGATGATTTTATGGAAAAGAATAACATTAATTCCGTAGATCTTCTCAAGCTCGATATTGAAGGTGCAGAATTTGATGCCCTACTTGGGTTTGAAAACAGCATTAAGAATGGCAAAATAAAAGCTATTCAATTCGAATATGGCTATATAAACATTTCAACAAAAAAATTATTAATTGATTTTTACAATTTTTTTGAAGCAAACGATTATGTACTTGGAAAAATATTTCCTAAAACCGTAGCATTTAGAAAATATGATTTCAAATACGAAGACTTTATCGGTCCTAATTTTATAGCAGTAAAAAAAACTGAAACCGGTTTAATCAATTCCCTGAGTAAAAAATAAAACATATTAGTCCGGCTTCAATAACTTCTTAATCAGAACCATTACAATAAGTCCCGCTGTTTCTACAGGGGGGCTTACTTTTTACTGGAACCAAAACGATGTAATGAAGTACGCTATTACAGAATTTAAAGCAGATAAATGAATATGCCCCTGGCTTACAATTCTAATTTCCAGCCATCCCTGTAATCTCTTCTGACAAACTGATTCGCTTCATCAAAATTTGTAACCTTCATATTAGCAGCATCCCACAATAATTTTTTACGGCCAAGATATTTATCATCCCAACTTTTCAGGTTTGGATTTTTCATCATCCAGCTGCGAATAGCCAGGTTGCCCATCAATATACTTTCTGTAAATGGTCCTGCATAAGAAAATGGTGAACTCGTTTCTGCATTGCCATACCCTGCTTTGCAGGCATTTATCCATTGCAGATAATGTCCTTCTGGAACTCTTTTGATAGTTTCCTTTGGCATCTTCTTTTCTTTCATCAATTTGGTTGGTAGTAATCTTGGGTTGGCACCATAGCAATCCAGCAATAATTTCCCTTTAGTCCCAATAAATAATACACCACCATCCCAGTTTCCAAATGCTTCATCAGTTAACAATTCATGTGGTCTTTCCGGCAATAATCCCCCATCATGCCATGATACATTTATACTGCCTTTTCCATCTGTTCTTGGATAGGTTAAATGAATGATAGACGATGGCGGGCAACTGTCCACATAGTTACCTTCGCTCCACATATCCTTCCACACATTGCTTACACTGCATTCTGCGGAATCAGGATAAAGAATTGGCAGTATTCTGTAAATAGGATCCATTATATGACAGGCCATATCACCTAATGCACCCGTACCAAAAGCCCACCAACCCCGCCAGTTAAATGGCAGATATGCAGGATTATAATCTATTTGTTTTGCAGGACCAAGCCATAAGTTCCAGTCTAATTCTTTCGGTATATCATGCTTGCCTGTTGGTCTTGGAATTCCCTGTGGCCATACCGGACGATTGGTCCATGCCTGTGCTTCTGTTACTCTTCCGATCATGCCGGCATCTATCATTTCTTTTGCTTTGCGAACACCATCACCAGAGCCGCCCTGGTTGCCCATTTGCGTTACCACTTTATATTTTTTTTCTGCTTGTGTCAGAACTCTTGCTTCATAAATATCGTGGGTCAAAGGCTTTTGGGTATAAACATGTTTGCCTAATTGCATAGCTGCTAAAGTGGCAACCGCATGAATGTTGTCCGGCGTTGAAATACTACAGGCATCAATATTGTTTTTCTCTTTGGCCAGCATCTCCCGGAAATCTTTGTAATAAGGGGCTTTTGGAAATTTCTCTCTTGATTTTTTTGCTTCCCTGTCATCTACATCACATAAGGCGACAATGTTTACAAAGGGACTTTTAGCAAATTCAGCTAAATCACTTTCCCCTTTGCCACCAACTCCTATTCCGGCAATATTCAGTTTATCACTAGGTGCAATAAAACCACGGCCTAATACATGGCGGGGAACAATAAAAAATCCGGCCCCGACAAGTGCTGAATTGCGGACAAAATCTCTTCTTGAAATGGAGCTGCCTTTTTACTGGAGTCATTGTTATAAATTTTCACCAAGTTTACATTAAAATAATTAGATGACCATCAACTGGGACGATTTTGAAAAAATAGATATGCGGGTCGGAACAATTACCAAAGTAAACGACTTTCCTAAAGCCCGGAAACCAGCATACCAGCTTACCATTGATTTTGGCAGCGATATTGGTATTAAAAAATCGTCTGCGCAAATAACCGCACATTATAAAAAAGAGGATTTGCTGAATCGGCAGGTAATTGCTGTTGTAAATTTTCCGCCAAAACAAATTGCAGATTTTATCAGCGAATGCTTAGTGCTGGGTGTGTATGATGAAAACAAAGACGTAATTTTATTGCAACCGTCACAATCCACACTAAACGGAATGAAGATTGGTTGAGCATGTCTGAAACCCATATTACATATTATCACTCTCCTGTCGGATTGTTGAAAATTAGCGGCACCAAAGACTATATTAGTGAAGTAACCTTTCATGACACATCGAATAAAGCGGAAGGAAATAAAAAACATATTCCGGCAATGCTGATCAATTGTGTGGAGCAATTAATACAATACTTCAACGGGCAAAGAAGAATTTTTGAACTGCCGTTGAACCAATCCGGTACTCCTTTTCAGCAAGATGTATGGAGCATACTTACACAAATACCATTCGGCAAAACGATTAGTTATCTTGAATTGGCAAGAAAAACAGGCGATACAAAAGCGACAAGAGCGGTAGCAAACGCCAACGGAAAAAACAATATTGCCATCATCGTTCCTTGTCACCGGGTTATAGGTTCCGATAAAACTTTGGTTGGCTATGCCGGTGGCCTTTGGAGAAAAAAATGGCTATTAGAATTAGAAGCGAAGATTGCACATGGAGTGCAGACTTTATTTTAGTTTATGGTTTGTGGTTTTTAGTTTTTTGTTGTTACAACTCAAAAATTTATTACTGAATGGCAACAGTTCACAAATTTGAGGATTTAGAGATTTGGCAATTAGCATTTGCTATCTATAAGAAAGTATCTGCTCTTACTGAAAAAATGAGGAGCAAGCATGATTACCGCTTTGCGGATCAAATGAAAGCAGCAGCAGGTTCTGTAATGGATAACATAGCTGAAGGCTTTGAAAGAAACAGTAGGTTGGAATTTTTGAACTCATTAAGCATTTCAAAGGGTGAATGCGGTGAGCTAAAATCGCAAGCATATAGAAGCCTTCAAGACAAATATCTTGACCAAAAAGAATTTAATGAATTGTACCTCGAAATAGATATCGAGATAAAGAAAATTGCCAGCTTCATTATTTATCTCAATAAGTCAAATGTAAAAGGATTAAAATTTAAAGACAGAACTAAAGCTTGATATAAGGAAATTTCAAAACAATAAAAGAATCTTCGATTTGGAGAACAATAAACAAAAAACAATAGACAAAAAACCTATCCTAATTCATCTTTTGTAAAAGCAAACGGCAATAGAAAACTTGCGGTCTTAATTATAAATACTTTCCCTTCCTGACCACTTAATATTAACCTGATTGGTTTGCTTGTTCTCGTTTCATATTCCAGCAATGCCTGGCGGCACATACCACAGGGAGAAATAGGGTGGTCACTTTTTACTTCATCACTATTATAGCTGATAGCAATACTGGTAACAGGCACATGAGGATGTAAGGTGGCAATAGATCCTAATAAAACTCTTTCTGCACAAATGCCCACCGGATAGGAAGCATTTTCCTGATTAGTTCCGGCCACCACTTCACCATTTTCGAGCATAGCAACAGCACCCACATGAAAGTTTGAATATGGCGCATATGCGTTTTCTGTAACAGTTCTTGCTTCTGCAAGCAACCAGGCATCCTGTTCACTTAGTTCGCTGCTATCATTGTACACTTCGTACTCAAACTCAAATTTATTTTCCTTCATACTTTAAGATAACATATTGCTCTAAAAAATCCAAAACCCCTCCTTGGAGGGGCTTGGGGAGGCCATTATTTTACAAAACTGAAGAACCTTTTCCATCTTGGCCCTCCGTCCCAGCTAAACCATATCATCCAGGCTTTGCCTACAATTCTGTCTTCGGGTACAAATCCCCAGAATCTAGAATCCTGTGATTGATGACGGTTATCACCCATCATCCAGTAGTAATTCATTTTAAATGTATAATCTGTTACCACTTTTCCATTTAAATAAAATTTACCATCCCTCATTTCAAAGTCGTTCTTTTCATACACACGGATAGGTCTTTCGTAAATGGCATAATTCTCAGGAGTCAATACTAATTTTGCTCCCTTTGCAGGTATCCATATTTTACCATAATTGTCAGTGCTCCATTTATTTTGCCAAACATAATTTTCAAAGTAAGGATTGTAAACAGCGGTGCTGGTATCCAGAATAGGTAAAAGACTTTTTACCAAACCAGATTTTCTCATTTTCTCAGCTGCTTTGGCTGTTAATATCATCCGGTATTTATTTCCGCCCATCGCAACACTTTCTTGTGGGTTAAATATATCAACATCATATTCGCTTTTCATAATGTCACCATCCAACGATCGGGTTGTTTCCAATTCATAATCAATTTGAGAATAAGGAGGAAGCTCACTTTTTTTCCCGTTTATATATACATCACTGTTGATGATCTGTAAAGTATCGCCAGCTACACCGGTACAACGTTTAATATAATTGTCCGATTTATCAGCAGGATGCACAGCCAATGGATAACTGTCGGGGTCGGCAAGCACTATTTTCCTGCCTTTATCCATATCACCATTACCCAATTCTCTGCATAACTGATAATAAGGATGCTTGGATTGATATTCATCTTTGTTTATAACAGTATCACCCTCCGGGAAATTAAATACGACAACATCCCCCCTTTTAGGAGCTGTGGCAAACCATCTTGTATACGGAATTTTAATAAGCTCTGTATAAGACTTCCTGCTGCTACCCGGAAGATAATTATGAACAAAAGGAACAGAAAGTGGGGTGTTAGGAATACGGGGGCCGTAGCTAAGTTTACTTACAAACAAAAAATCTTTTACCAGTAATGTTTTTTCCATTGAAGGTGATGGAATGGTATATGCCTCAAAAATAAATGTGCGGATTAATGTAGCGGCTACTACAGCAAAAATGGCTGCATCCACCCACTCTCTCCAGCCCTTTTTTTTATGCTTTTTTACTGCTTCCGGGCCAATAAATTTAGGGTCTACCTTGTATGCCAAATACGGGAAATAAACTGGTGCAGCTAGCGAAGCTGCCGTGTGCTGACCCAATGAAAATTGACCAAACACTTTTGCAAATTCAATAAATATACCCGGGCTTATGAACCAGCCAACAACGGGAATGAATTGCCAAAAAACCCAGTGCATGGGTCGTTGGTTTAGCTTCTGCATTTCCCAGGTGTTATAAAAAGGGACGTAAGCCTTCCAGGCAGGCACCCCCGCTTTTACAAACAGTTTGGCAAAACCAAAAGACGGAAGAAAAACAATAAGGGTACCAATAAGGTAAACGATGAATAAATGATGTAAGGGCATTAGCCGTATTTTATGACTGACAAAAGTATTGTAAATATTTGCGTATCAAAATTTTAATATTGAAATTTTTGCTAAAGTCGTGGCCGGTTTTGGCAAGATTAAATCTAAATTACAGGGACACTGGATTATGAACCATTTCACTATCAGGGATATTGAAAACCTCTGCGGCATAAAAGCCCATACCCTCCGCATTTGGGAACAGCGGTATAGCCTGTTTGTAGCCAAAAGAAAGGAAAGCCAGCACCGCATTTATGATAATGAGGATTTGAAACAATTATTGCGGATTTCATTTTTGTATCATTCTGGTCATAAAATATCGAAGATTGCGGCGTTAAGTGCCGGAGAAATACAACAGCTTATTGAAACATCCAGCATCAAAGAGGATAATCATGAAGCATTTGTTCAACAGTTAATAGAGGCCGGTGTAGATTTTGATAAAGAAAAATTTGAAAAAATTGTTAATGGCCTGATTGTTAGAATCGGACTTGAAAAATGTATTATCAATATTTTTTATCCATTTCTTCAACGCATCGGTCTGCTATGGATGACGAATAATGTGATACCAGCACAAGAGCATTTTGTAAGTCACATTATTCGAAAAAAAATTATTTTGGCTACTGATGGATTGGGAGTTGACAAAAACAGTTTATATAATATCATTCTGTTTTCTCCTATTGGCGAACTGCATGAATTACCGTTACTCACAGCAAATTATTTTTTTAGAAAGTATAATATCCCGACTACTTATTTTGGAACTAACGTCGCTAAAGAGAGCCTTACCTATTTTTTGAAACATAAAGCAGCCACTCATCTGTACACCCATTTAATCACTCCCGTGAATAGTGATGAGTTGAATAATTATATTAGTTCCTTATGCAATAATTTTCAAGACAAGAAAATTGTAATATCAGGTCCGGCCTGCAAATTCATAGATAGTAATCATACCAATTTGCAAGTTCTTAATTCGTTAGACGAATTAATTCGTTTTGCGAAAGAAACCGGAGCCGTTACTTAGGCATCACATAGCTTCTGATATCTTCTGCAGTAATAGTTTTACCGGATAATATAACTAACCGCTCCACCACATTTCTCAACTCTCGTATATTACCTGTCCAATTATATTGCTGCAACAGTTTGATAGCTTCTTCATCAATTGGTTTTTCGGCAATACCATAATCAGCACATATATCAGTGAGAAACTGCGCAACTAACAGCGGAATATCATCTCTTCTTTCATTTAAAGATGGAACATGAATAAGAATTACACTCAGGCGATGATACAAATCGAGCCGAAAATTTTTAGCATCTACTTCTTTTAGTAAATCCTTGTTAGTTGCTGCAATCACTCTCACATCAACAGAAATATCTTTATCAGCTCCTACCCTTGTTATTTTTCCTTCCTGCAATGCCCGCAGCACTTTGGCCTGTGCATTGGCACTCATATCTCCTATTTCATCCAAAAAAAGTGTGCCGCCGTTGGCCGATTCAAATTTTCCGATGCGTTGTTTGATGGCGGAAGTAAAAGAGCCTTTTTCATGTCCGAACAATTCACTCTCGATTAATTCGGTAGGAATGGCAGCACAGTTTACTTCTACAATCGGGCCTGTAGCCCGGTTACTTTTTTCATGCACCCAACGGGCCACTAATTCCTTACCAACTCCATTATCACCAGTAATTAATATTCGGGCATCTGTTGGAGCTACTTTATCAATTGTTTCTTTTATTTTTTTAATAGGTGATGATTCACCAATCATTTCCTGCACTTTGCTCACCCTTCTTTTCAGCACTTTTGTTTCTGTTACCAGGCTGCTTTTATCCATCGCATTGCGAATGGTTATCAGCAGGCGATTGAGGTCCGGTGGCTTGGAAATAAAATCATAAGCTCCTTTTTTAACCGCTTCCACAGCTGTTTCAATATTACCATGACCTGAAATCATGATAATAGGAACATCAGGATTTATTTCACCGGCCTTTTGTAAAAATTCAATGCCATCCAGTTTAGGCATTTTTATATCGCATAGAACAAGGTCGAAGTTTTTTTCTTTGAATTTTTTCAGACCTTCTTCACCATCTGCAGCTTCTTCTATTTTATAACCTTCAAAAGATAAAATCTCTGTCAGGGTTTTGCGGATTGCTTTTTCGTCGTCTATAATAAGTATATCAGGCATTTAGATTTGTTTAGTACGTAAAAATAAATGAAAACTGCGGGTAATGTGTTTTGAGTTTAGGATTTAGGGTTAAACATTAGTTTAAATATTTCGAAACCGAATGGAAAGAAAGGCTATTAAAAGTTTGAGAGTTTAAAGCCCTCCAGAGTTTATCTAAGGATGGGGTTGGGGTATAATAAAGGCCGGGTAGAAACCCAGCCTCGTTTATAAAATCCAATATCCTATGAAAAACCAAGACGAAGATGCAAATAAATCTGCAGAACGTTGCACTATAACCGAAGTATTTTTTGAAAACGTATTTTTACGAATACAATCGGATGCAATAAAAAAGCCTTTCCAAATAGAGTGGAAAGGCTAATAGACAGTTTATAATATAATTTTATTTTTTCTGATACATCACTTCCTTCACCAATTTTACAGTTCTGGGCACATCTGGTAAGGCAGCGGCCACCAGATTGGGTGCATAGTGCAGTGGTGCGTCAGCAGCAGTAATGCGGCGGATTGGTGCATCTAAATAGTCAAAACCTTCTTTTTGTATACGATAAGTAATTTCAGAAGAAATAGAAGCAAACGGCCATTGCTCTTCTACAATCACAAGACGGTTTGTTTTCTTTACACTTTCAAGAATTGTCATCCAGTCGAGCGGTCGAATAGTGCGAAGGTCAATCACTTCTGCACTAATATTTTCTTTTTCTAATTCTGCCGCTGCACCTAATGCCACTTTCATCATTTTATTAAAAGAAACGATAGTTACATCACGACCAGCTCTTTTTATATCTGCTTTACCCAATTCGATATAATATTCATCGTCGGGTATTTCGCTTTTATCGCCATACATCTGTTCACTTTCCATGAACATTACGGGGTCTTCTTCATACCGGATGGCCTGTTTCAGCAATCCTTTGGCATCATAACCAGTACTTGGTGAAACAACCTTAATACCAGGAATGTTGGCATATAATGCTTCAAAAGCGGTAGAGTGTTGTGCTCCCAACTGACCTGCAGAACCATTACCACCTCTAAAAACGATTGGACACGAAATTTGTCCACCACTCATTGCCAACATCTTAGAAGCTGTATTTAAAATTTGGTCTAAAGCCAGTACAGCAAAATTCCACGTCATAAATTCAATAATAGGACGAAGTCCGTTTTGAGCAGAACCCACTCCCACCGCTGTAAAACCTAGCTCGGAAATGGGTGTATCAATTACCCTGCGGGGGCCAAACTCGGCCAACATTCCTTGGCTTACTTTATAAGCACCATTATACTCAGCAACTTCTTCACCCATCAGATAGACCCTGTCATCCCGTCTCATCTCTTCCGTCATCGCTTCCCGAATGGCATCCCGAAATGCAATTGATCTTGGCATCTTTTATTTCATTTTAAAGTGTGGCAAATTTAAGCGACAAGGCGGATAAAACCTAAAATGAGAAAACCTGAAACATCAACGCTTCAGGTTTTAAAAAATCTATAAATAGTGGCTATTAACGTTCACTCAGGCACCCGTCTCTGTACTTCTTTCCAAATTTTTCAATATCCTCCATTGTTAGTTTTTCTGCCATTTTTATGTCCGGGTAGCTTGTTTCCATTTTATCAAGCATACATTGACAATAGCTTCCTGCTATAATCCTCGTTTGTCCTGCTGCTACTGCTTCTCGTTCACAACTAATGATAAAAGCAACTCTTTCACTTTTTGGCCATCCACTGCTGGCTGTATAATCAGTTTTTTCTTCTTTATCATCAGGCTTGTCTGTGTTTTTGTCATCCTTGTAATCTGTCGACGTTTTTTCCTTATCATCATCTTTTGCATCCTTATCGCTGCTTCTGTAATCGTCTTTCTCTCGATCAATCTTATCTTTTCCTCCTTTATCATTTTTGCAGGCTGTAAAAAGGGCAATAGACATAAAAAAAATCAGCATTTTTTTCATAATTATCAGTTTAGGTAAATGGTATAAATGGGCAATGACTAAATAGCCATTCTTTATTAGACCATAAAATTATTGCCAAAGGATTTATAAACAAGTAAACTACCGGCTCATCATCAAAAATTTTTCACCAACCGTATTTACCCGGTAATAGTTGCCACCATCAACCAGCAAAGCTTCTGATTTGCCTACGGCATGATGCACATCTGTATTAATTACTTTATTATTATACCAGATGCTGATAGTATCGGAAACCATGGTGTGGCCTGTAACAATATGTTTTACCCCGAATTTGGAAATGGAAAAATCTACCTCCTCTTGGCTAATCTTTGGAGCTTTATAATATCCCCTGTACCAAAAAGGCCCTGCGTCGGAAAAAATGGTATCTAACTTTAAATCTGGATAGTTGTAAGTGGTGTCGGAATAAAATGGCCTTGAGAGTTCATTGATAGACGAAATAGAAATATCCATACGGTTCATTTCTGGCGAAATACCAGCATGCATATACAATTGATCTCCTATTTTTTCGACAACATTTTTTGTGCGCAGCCATCTGCCCAACTCCGTATTTTCATTGTAGAGTGCTTCATACCCGGTTTTAAAAAGTTCAGCGGTCTCTAAATATTTTTTATTTACATAACGTAGGTCGCCGTTCATATTCATTATTTCATGATTGCCCAGCACAAAGTGCACATATCCACCGGCTTCTTTTGCTTTTTCTTCTAATGAATAAACAAGCCAGAGAACTTCAGTAACCTGATTACCTCTATCAAAAAAATCACCAGCAAGCACAAGATGGCCTTCTCCAAAAGTCCAGTTGAAGCTGCTGTCTATAACTCCATTAGCTTGTAATAATTTTCTAAATTGCCGGAAGTTGCCTTCTATATCTGAAACAACAAATTGCTTACTTACTTTTTTATACTCACTTTTTTCACCCTGCAATTTTTTCTTCAATTTAAAGGAGAATGTTTTTCCCGGTTCATCAGTAGCAACTGTTAGTGAGATGTTTGCTTTTTGAGCTACATCACCAGTGTCTGTTATTACCGATTTTTCGCCTTTATCATCCAATACATATTTTATTAATAGCAGTTCGCCATTATAGAATACATAAGGCCCGTCATACTGACCAGTATAATCACTTTTAGGTGGGGCAATTTGTTTACAGCTATCATCGGGCAGTACAAAGCCTGCTAGTAAAAGTGGAAGAAAGGCGAAAGCTATTTTTTTCATGATGCCAGGTTTAATGACTGGGGTATAGACAACAACCAGACCAACTCTGGTTGCGTTAATTTTAAAGATATTTTAAAATGGTTGTATTTTAAAGCGATTTCTCCAGTTTTCTAATGTCATTTCAAATTTTATTTCCCCTTTGCCGTGCATTCCCGTTACTTTCCAGCCAGCTTTTCGGTAAAATCGTTCAGCTCTTGTGCCGGGTGCAGTACCTAACCAGATTGTTTCGGGTGTTTGTCCGAAATACCAATCCATCATTTCATCATGCAGTATTTTGCCAATGCCCTGCTTATCGTAACCCGGCTGAACAAACAGAGCCCACACATTTTTATCAGTAACCGATACGATGGAAAAGCCAACAATACTCTCGTTGATTTCACAAACCCAGCCCTTCCCCCGCCGGATGATATAATCTAAAACATCTGCGTCTGGCACCAGCGCAGGGTCGGATAATGTATTCTCTTTTACTAGGTTTCGCACTATTTGTATTTGTGGTATATCTGCCGGTTGAGCTTCTCTAAAAACCATACTGCAAATTAAATTATTTATAAAACGACAACAATTCTTTTAAAATCTGATTAAGTTTCTTTACCGGAATATTTTTGACTGGGTCAATCAGCAATATTTTCATTTTTGCTCTTTTTTCCTGTAGCAAGTCAGGGTGATTGATTTTTTTACCTTCTACAATACCTAGATAAGGTTGCTGAATTTTTTTATGCACCCACAAGTAGCAAATTCGTTTGTCTTTATAATAATAGAAGGGCATTCCATATTGCCATTTTTCAATGAAATGTTCATCCTGCATTAGTATATAATTACGCAGAAATTGCAAACAACTTTTAATTGGCTCTTCTTTTTGTAGAAAATAGTTGTCAATGGGACGAAGCATAACCAGAAAATTTTATTGAAAACGGGTATAAATTATGGTGTCGGAAAATTTTTCTTGAAAATAAAATTCGTCTTTTAAATGACCTTCCTTAATAAAACCAGTAGCTTCCAGAATAGCTCCTGATGGTACATTTTCGGCATTTATTCTTGCTTCAATGCTATGCAGTTTCATTGTTTCAAAACCGTATTCAAGTACTTTCAGTATTGCTTCTTTCATTATCCCCTTTCTCCAATACTGTGGAAGCAGCGCATAGCCAATTTCTGTCCTGTAGTTTTCAGGTTGTATACGCCAATAGCAAATATTGCCGATAACTTTACTTGGGTTATCGGAAAAAGTAATAGCCCACATTATTGACTCGTTGGTTGCTACATTGGTGATAATCTTTTGAATGAATTCTTCCGCCTCCTTTAAGGAAGTAGCAGGTTCTCTACCAATAAAACGCAGCACATTCTCGTCTGAACGGAGTAAGAAAATATCCTGCGCATCATCCATTGTTAGTTGTCGTAATAAAAGCCGTTCCGTTTTTAATTCAGGAAATGGAGCAAAATTAAGCTTGAGCATTCTTGTATTTTTTAAAGGGAGAAAATGATTTTTAAGATCTAGTCTGTTTTTTTCATTCTGGAAAAAGGAAATCCGCCACATCCATTTTTAGGATGTTGACGGTCGGCCTGTGCTTTATTTATTGCTTCTTTTTTTGTTTTAGCATTATACACCGTGAGGCAAAATCCCCAGAGAAATGGAGCCATGTTTTGAAATGACATAAAGTCTATCCGGGTATAAAGATTTGCCTCGGACGTATTGTTGCTGTCGTTTCTGGAAATTAGGTATTGTGCTTTTCTGTTCCATTTAATGATATGATATTTTATACCCGGGTGCTGCACCCATAGACTGTCGCTGATGCTATAGCGGATACCATAATCATCAGTAAAATCACCAATTAAGGGCGGCAGATTATTACTAATCTTAAACGGTGTTTTACAGGAAGCAAATAAAGATATCAGAAGCACTACTGTTACTGTTTTTTTCATTTTTCAGTTTTGAGATATACTATACCCATCCAATTATAAAATTAAATCTATCGATGTATCCTGAAATGTAAAAATCATTTATTAGAATATTATCGTTGAACCAGTTATAAATAATTAATTTACACTTGTCTTTTTCTCCAACAACACCAAAAATGACGGCTAAACCTCCTTGTATAACAATATTTGTAAAAAAGCACTGCCTTTTATTTATTTTTTTATTGTTTTCTGCCGCCGCATTTTCACAAAAAGCAAAAGCCGATAGTCTTAGTAAATTACTGGCGGTAGAAAAAACTGATAGCAACAAAGTTATCCTGATGTCACTTTTAGCTAAAGCGATCAGCGTTTATAATCCTGATTCAGCACTTACCTTCTCCTACTATGCACTTTCACTTTCTCGCCGTATAGATTATATCGAAGGTGAGTCGAAGGCACTCAGTATTTTAGCCAGCACCCTTCGAAAAATCGGCAACTATCCCCGTTCATTGGATTTAAATATTGAAAAATTAAAGCTGGAAGAGAAAAGAAAGAATCCAAAAGATCTGGCCAGTGTACTGATAAGCATTGGTGTTGTGTACCGGGAGCAGGGTGAATACCGGAAGGCATTGGAATATTATTCTCAAGCTGACTCCGTTATCCGGCTATATAATATAGAGGATCTGAAATACTATATTACTTTAAACATTGGCGATGCGTATAATTTGCTGAATAAGTCAGACTCTGCCTTTTCTTATTTCAGTAAATCATTGGAGCTTGCCAGGGTATTTCATGAAACTGATCTTATTGGTGATTTTATTGGCACCTCTATGACAGGATTGGGACACAGTTACCTCAAATTGGGAAGTTATCAAAACTCATTAACAAATTACAAAACGGCAATTGATTATTTAGAAGCCGCTAGCGACGATGAAATTCTTTGTGAAGCCACTTTGGGTCTGGCTAATTTATACCGGCAGTTAAACAAATATGATTCATCGGGCTATTTTGCAAATATGTCGCTTGCTATAGCACAAAAAGGTGGGTTTCTTTCAAAAGAACTGGAAGCGGCTGAATTTCTTACCGATCATTATCGAAATGTAAAGAATATTGACAGTGCTTTTAGTTATGTAAGCTATGTAAAGAGCCTGAATGATTCAGTAAACAGCAAAAGCAAAATCAGGGAGTCGCAAGTTATTTCCAGCAACGAACATTTTCGGCAGTTGGAAATGGAAGAAAACAAACGAATATCTCAAAAGCGGCGTGTAGAGCAATTGCAAATGATGCTGATAGCCATATTTATTCCGGGCTTCTTCTTAATCACCCTTTTGCTAAGCAGAGTAAATGTTCATATAAAATTAATCCGGTTGCTTGGTGTGCTTTCGCTATTATTTCTTTTTGAATATCTTACTCTTTTGCTGCACCCAACTGTAGCTAGGCTAACACACCATACACCTATATATGAAATATTAATTTTTGTGGTGATGGCTGCTGTACTAATTCCTCTGCATCACCGGCTGGAGCATTGGTTAATACATAAATTAATACACCACCGGCATGGATATAAAGCAAAAAGCACAAAACCGGCGTAATAAAAAAATCGTTCCGATATTATTGTTTCACAAAATGAAAAAATAAACCGAAACGATTAATAATGATTTGCATCAGCCTCCTTTAAATAGGATCCTTAACCGGCTTCTTCTTTACCGTATCTTTAGGATTAATCACCTTTTTCGCCGTGTCATCAGCTGGTGGAAGCACTGGTAATACCGGCGTTACAACAACTGTGTCGGGCGGAGGTTCTTTTTTGTCGCCTTCTTTTTTACTATTACAAGCTACTACTGTAAAGGCAAGCATCAGAAAGCCTAAAAGAATTTGGTAAACAGGTCTTGGCATTTTGTTGGTCATATTGGAAAAGTTTAGACTATAAGAATACGACAAGTATTGAAAAAATCCAAAAAAATGTGTGATGGATGGCATCCTAATTATCCGCCAGTACTAGGTTTCAAATCCTTTTTAGGTTCCAACTTACTTAATTTAAAATAGGTGGCTTTAAACCTGTTGTTGATAACTTCACCCTGCACTTCAGCTTTTCTAACAGCTTCGCAAAAACCATCTTTTGCATGAGCATCACCATGTTCGTTTATCGTAGTGCCATCTACAAAATATGCTTTGCCGTCTATCCGGACAGCTAAATCGCATCCTTTACCATCCAAGTGAAACTGGCATTGGCCACAAGAAGCTTCTACGGTTTGAATTTTTTTTGCCGGATCCGGTAGATTTGTCTTAACAGCAGTGTTTTGTGCTTTTACACTCAATAATAAAAAACTACAAAACACAAGGGTTAGTATTGACTTCATAAAATTTGTTTTGAATTAAATGTAATTAATGTGAGATTCAAAATTAATCATTTCCCCTGGAAAATGAGTTTAGCCATTGGCCAAACCTGCCAAGATTGATAACAGCGAGGAAGCAGAAATTGCTTACCTTTAATAGAATAAAAGGGGGATTATAGGACCTTTTCAATAGGTTTTATTTTTCCCGGCATTCTGAATTCAACAGAAATATTTTAAAACTAAATAGCAAAATATTATGGCAGAAACATGGAATAAAAAGGAAAGAGAAAAGAAAAAACAACAGAATAAAAAAGAAAAAGCCGAGAGAAAGCAGGAACGTAAAGACAATGCGAAAGATGGTAAAGGTTTTGACGATATGCTCGCCTATCTTGATGAAAATGGAAACCTGTCCTCTACCCCGCCCGATCCAAGAAAAAAAGTTATTGTCAAACTAGAGGACATCGAAATTGGTGTGCCCAAGCAGTTGCCTGTAAACCCCGAAGATCTTATCCGCAAAGGGATTGTTACTTTCTTTAATGATGCCAAAGGATACGGCTTTATTAAAGACATAGAAACACAAGAAAGTGTTTTTGTGCATATTAATTCCCTGACAGAGGAAGTAAAAGAGAATAACAAAGTAACGTTTGAAGTAGAAATGGGGCCAAAAGGTGCCAATGCTGTAAACGTAAAACTTTTTAAGTAACCTGATTTTAAGCCAACAATAAAAAAGAGCCGTCTCGTTTAAATGAGACGACTCCATGCTTGCCGTTAGTATAATTTTGGTTGCGACACTTATAACTTAATAACCCTCTGCTTCATAGACTCCCCATCATCCTTTTTCGCTGCAATGAAATATAGACCTGCTTGTAGTCTGCTGATGTCAATCTTCATTTTTTTAGACGTAATGATCACATTCATAACATTTTGCCCTTGCAGGTTAGTCACAAAAATAGTTTTACCCATCCACCTAATATCGTAGCTCAAATCGAGGTTAATCTCGTTTATAGCCGGATTGGGGTACAGTTTCGGCTGTAGCCACTTAGGGTCTGTTTCTGGCAGTAGCGACTCAAATATCAGTGGAGTGCTTAACCCTTTGGATAAAAGAATAGAGCTTCGAGCCGCACCGCTTGCAAATAAGGCCCTCATCCTGTCTTTTTGCCCTTGTGTAAACATATTGATGCAGCGGTCATTGGTAAAGTCCATATAGTTCATGTACATATCGCCATAAGGGCCGTTGCCACAGGTAATACGAACGGTGCTTGGGCAACCAATAGTGTAGCTAGCCTGCTTGGGTGTGTCGCTGACTCCGTCATCACCGCAATTTTCATC
>JANORJ010000594.1:0-2388 GCA_031415255.1 Chitinophagaceae bacterium
GAACGGAGATGTGTTTCTGATTGCTGCAAAGACTTTGCAGATCTGTATTTTTCCGTAATATCATTAAACACCAGTACCGCCCCGGAAATATTGCCATTGATATCAAATATGGGAGACCCATTGTTGCTGATAATAAAAGAACCTGAATCTTTTGAATGCAGAAGCGTATTGTTTTCAAGTCCTATTGTTTTGCCGCTTTTCAGAATCCGGCTAACAATATGCTCAAACGGCTGCCCGGTATCCTCGCTTACTACATTATATACTTTATGCAATGGCTGTTTTTTGGCTTCCTCCCATCGCCAGCCTGTAAGCTTTTCTGCTACAGGGTTCATATACTCAATATATCCTTCTTTGTCGGTGCTTATCATTGCCTCGCTAAGGCTGTTAAGCGTTATCCTGTAATTTTCTTTTCGTATAAATAATTCCTTGCTGATTTTTTTGATCTTTCTGATTTCTTTTATTAAAAAATAAAAAGACAGTACGATTAGCAATAGAGAAATACTAATACCTGTATATGCAATAGCATTATTATTGCTCTTTACTTTCAGGAAACCTGCCTGAGACTTTTGCTGCCGTAAATGGATATTGTCGCTTATTTGCTTATTGATACCGGCAATGGTATCAGTCAGGTGCAGCCCTTCATTGGTGGCAATCAGGTCAGCCGCAATTTTGAACTGATGATTATCACAAAGCGATTTTACCTGCTGCATGAAGGCGATTTTTTGCTTAATAAGACTGTCTGATCTTAAAAATAGGGCGGCATCGGCATGGTCTGTATTGCGGTTTTCTAATTGCTGAATTTGCCGGTAGATGGTACGGATAGAATCAATTGATGCATCAAAATTCCTGACAAACTCCGGGTTTCCGGAAATAGCATAGCCACGGTCGGCCGATTCTGCATTTTTTATAGCGAGATTTAATTCCGCAATTTCTTCGTTCAGTTGTGTGTTTTGAATTTGTACTTTAAACTCACTTTCCAACCAGTTATTTTGTGCAACAAAACGATAAATCACCGAACCCAGCAGTAACAATGAAAAAATAAGCACAAACAGTATCACTCTTGTCCTGCTGAACCATCCGGCTGTTTGTTTTACCTGTTTGTGCATTTTATATTGGTTTTTCTTTTTTTAAATATTATATATAATAACTTATTCCTGTTTTGCCGCTATGCTATTTATAATACCGGTTATTTTATAAAACTCCTGGTACTTATCAAAAATGAAATCAACATTATAGGATATACATTCCCTTAGTTTAAAATCATCATAACAGGTAGATAAAACAATAATGGCTGCGACTGAGCCTGTTTCTTTAAGATATTTTAATAAATTAATTGTCCCATTATCCCGCAGTCCACTATCCAGCAATACAACAGAAATCTTATTTTCTTTACACAATTCTACGGCCTCTTCATAGGTAACAGCCTTATAAATATTTCTGACGTTTTTCATTTCTGAAAGCATCTCTTCCAATCGTTGAAGTATCTGAACAGATGTATCCACAATTACTACCTGCATAATATCCGCTTACTATTACAAAGGACTTATAAATGCAGATGATGGGAAATAGCAGCAGCAGCCTTATTTTGGTAGTAGGTAACCGGGGGCTGGGGGTAGTATCATTGCTACCTATTAAAAAAGGGAGAAGGAGTACCCCATTTTTTATATTTCTATATCAGAAATAATATGGTGGGCAATGGCATAGCGGGTAAGTTCGGAATTGGTGGAGAAGCTAAGCTTTTCCAAAATCCTGCTGCGGTGTGTACTTACGGTGGTTAAAGCCGATGAAAGTGAATCTGCAATTTGGGTTACTGTTTTCCCGAGTGCCAGGAGTTTAAAAATTTCAAATTCCCTGTTGGTAAGCAATTCATGAGGTTTTTTGTCAGTACCGGGATTTAATAATAATTTTTCCGCTATTTCTGGTGTAATATATTTTCTTCCCAAAAGGATTCGCTGTATGGCAGTTATTAATTCTTCAGGAGCTGCATTTTTATTCATATAGCCTGATGCCCCGGCTTTCAACACCCTTACTGCATACAAATCTTCTGTGTAAATGCTTAATATCAATACCGGCAAATTTGGTTTTATGAGTTTAATTTGTTCCAGTGCTTCCAGACCGCTGCGACCGGGCATATCAAGGTCGGAAATTACGAGGTCATAATCATGCAAAATCACTTCCTTAATGAGGCTTTGTCCATCGCTTACTTCGGTTATTTCTACCGTTGGGTATTCGTCTTTTAATATCTGGATAAGTCCACGGCGGATGAAGTGGTGATCGTCGGCTAATATTATTTTTTTCATTTTATTTTTTTTGCCACGAAGGCGCTAAGGGTTTTTGTTATTTCAACTAGTATAAGGGTTGCCAACCTTTAGAAGGTTGGCAACCCTG
>JANORJ010000595.1:0-7677 GCA_031415255.1 Chitinophagaceae bacterium
GGAAAATGGGACGAAGCTGAAAAACAGTACGAAGACATTCTGGTAATAAGGCCAAGCTATGCTTTTGCATTAGAAGGGTTGGCGAGAGTAGAAAAAGTCAGGAAAAATTACCCCAAAGCACTTGGTTTATTAAAGCAGGCAGCTGATATAATGCCCGAATTTTCCTTTCATGAAGAAATGGCTGTCATCTATGATTTACAGGGAGATGCTCAAAAGGCGAAAGAAAAATATCTTGAAGTCATTGCAATGCTAGAAGCGGACGAAAAATCAGGTCATTCTGTAGCGTTAGAAATGTCTAGAGTTTATATAAAAGCAGGAATGTATGATTTGGCCGTTGAGCAAGCTTTAAAGGAGTATAATCAAAGGCCACTTAATATAAATGTGAACGAGACATTGGCCTGGGCCAGTTTCAAGAAAAAGGAAATGGAGAAAGCCCGGGAATATATAAAAGTGGCCTTAAGCACCGGAACGAAAGACCCAGAATTGCTTGAAAGAGCCAGTACGATTGAAAAAGCTGGGTAAAAAATAAATATTATTTAGGTTTGAGGCTTCTTTTTTTGCATAAAACAATAAAAATTCAGGTAAAACGTTCAATGTGTCGAAGTTGCTAAAAATTTCCGGAAACAGGGGGAGTGAAAAGGTGCAAAAGCTGCTTGAAAAATCTTTAAATCATAGATTTTTTTGTTTCCGATAAAATTCTCTATTTTAGTTTCGTAATTAATCAAAAGCTCTATATTTACACCATTATTAAAAAACTTACTAATGAGACCAACTGCTTTAAAACTAACTGCCGGACTCCTGCTCTTTTGTGGCCTATCATCTGCTGTAAAAGCCCAGGTTGATCCAATTAATGTTGTCACAACTGCTGTTCCTTTTCTTCGTATTTCACCAGATGCCCGTTCAGGCGGGATGGCCGATATGGGTGTTGCCACCACTCCTGACCAAGCTTCAGGTTTTTGGAATGTAGGTAAAGTAGCTTTCAACGAAAATAGTGGTATCGTTGCCACTTATACTCCATGGTTGAAAGACCTGGTAAACGACGTATATCTTGCTTCTATAGCAGGAGTTTACAAATTAGATGAAAATCAGGCGCTACATGCTTCATTGCGTTATTTCAGCCTTGGTAACATCACTTTTACTGATAATCTTGGAAATGACTTTGGAAGTTTTCGTCCTAGAGAATTCGGTATTGATGTAGGATATTCTCGCAGACTGAATGCTAAAAATGGTATTGGTGTTACTTTAAAGTTTATCAGCTCTAACCTTGCTGGTGGAACAACTGTAGGAAGCACAACCTACAAAACTGGTAATGCTGTAGCTGCTGACATTGGATATTATCATGATGGTACTAAAGCTACTGGCAATGGTTTTGCTTGGGGTGTAGTTTTATCTAACCTTGGTTCTAAAATTGCCTATACTGACAATGCAGATGCAAAAGACTTTATTCCGGCCAACCTTGGTCTTGGTTTAAACTATAGAAAAAAAATGAACGCTACCAATGCTATCTCTTTTGGTGTGGAGTTAAACAAACTATTAGTTCCAACTCCTCCAGCTGAAGGTGATGCACCTGGTTTAATAGCTTACAGAAACAAAAGTGTAATCGGAAGCTGGTTCAGCTCATTCGGTGATGCTCCTGATGGATTTGGTGAAGAAATCAAAGAATTTCAGGTTTCATTGGGTGGTGAGTATACATACAACAATCAGTTTTCTTTCCGTGCAGGATATTTCTATGAGAATAAAACCAAAGGAAACCGTCGGTTTTTCACCATGGGTTTAGGTCTTAAGTATAATATCTTCGGATTCAATTTTGCATACCTCCTCCCTTCAGGAAGTGGTGTTAATCGTAATCCATTATCAAACACACTTCGTTTCTCTGTGTTGTTTGATTTTAACGGTGGTGCTAAGAAATAATTTTATAAAATCTATTTATAAGTATCCCGTCCCGATTTTATCGGGACGGGATTTTTTTTAGAAGGAAATTGAAGAAAAATATATTAGTGACTGAACTTTACAACTCAATGCCTGCTTTTGGTGATATTTGTATTGAGGCATTATGAGCTGCGCAGTAAAATTTAATTTTTCAGGTTTTCAGCTATTGTGAATTCAGTTTTATACTGTAAAATAAAATTACAATATGTCATATCGTATAGGGTCGGGGGTTGATTTTCACAGGCTGGTAGAAGGCCGGGACTTATGGTTGGGCGGGGTGAAAATACCTCATCATAAAGGTGCATTAGGCCATAGCGATGCAGATGTATTGCTACATGCCATTTGTGATGCATTACTCGGGGCACTTTGCCTTGGAGATATCGGTGTTCATTTTCCTGATACAGATATGGCCTATAAAAATATTGACAGTAAAATTTTACTTAAAAAAACGGCAGCACTTATTTTGACGGAAGGATATACAGTGGTAAACGTTGACAGTACATTGTGCCTGCAAGCTCCAAAAATAAAACCATACGTAGGGCAAATGCAAAAAGTGATTGCGGAATTATTAGACATTACAGAAAAAGATGTGTCAGTGAAAGCTACTACTACTGAGCAATTAGGCTTTGTTGGACGGGAAGAAGGATTGATGGCCTATGCAACTGTACTGTTGAAGAAAAAAATATAGAATGGCACTCGTTATTATTAATCTTTAGAAAATGTCAACCATTGAAATAAAAATAATTAACCAATCGTCTAATTCGTTACCTGAATATGCAACGACAGGCTCTTCGGGAATGGATATACGGGCAAGCCTGGATATGGCACAAACATTGTCACCCTTTGAAAGGGTGTTGATTCCAACCGGCTTATTTATAGAATTACCAGCTGGATATGAAGCTCAAATTCGGCCAAGAAGCGGATTGGCAATCAAGCAGGGAATTACCTGTTTGAATACTCCTGGCACCATTGATGCTGATTACCGGGGCGAGATTAAGATAATTTTAATCAACCTTTCGCAGCATATACAGGTCATAGAATCTGGAGACCGTATTGCCCAAATGATCATTCAGCAAGTAGATAAAGCTGTGTGGAAGGAAGTGACAAAATTGGAAATAACAGAAAGAAATGCTGGTGGGTTTGGCCATACCGGAAAACAATAAATGAAGTACATGGCTAGAATAATAATAGTAATACTAATTGGTTTCTTTTTCAGTGGCTGCCATACTTCTCGTAAGACTGTTAAAACACAGCCGGTCATTATACCCAAAGACACTGCTGTGATGGCAGTAGTTGTTAAAGACAATTCTCATGAAGACTCTCTTCGTTTCATCAGCAAAACTTATAAGAGCATATTAAATCAGCAAATTAACTTTACCACCTTTTCAGCAAAAATTGATATTGACTATACAAACCCCGAAGGGAAGGAGATTAATTTCAATGCACATATACGTATGTATAAGGATAGTGTGCTTTGGGTTTTAATAACTGGTCCATTAGGCATTGAAGGGATAAGAGCATTTATTACTAAAGACTCTGTAAAAATATTAGACCGGCAGGAAAAAGAGTATAAAGCCAGAAGCGTAGCTTATTTGCAGGAAGTAACTGCACTGCCCCTTGATCTCACCTCCTTACAAAATCTGCTGCTTGGCAATCCTGTTTTTCTGGATTCAACTATTATTAGCTATTCCAAATCGGACGGTAACATTTCATTGCATAGTGATGGCAGGGTTTTTAAAAATATTTTTACCATAAATGAGATGAATAAATTAGTACAAAGCAGCCGGCTGGATAATTTGGATAATGCACAAAAAAGATCCTGTTTTTTAACATATGCAGAGTATGAGAATAAAAAAAATGTGAACTTTGCTACTAAACGCATCATAGATATTGCTGACAAAACGAAAATGCTAATTAAACTTAACTTTAAGCAGTACGAGTTTAATGAAACGTTAAGCTTTCCGTTCTCTGTACCTAAAAATTATAAGCGTAATTAACCGAATAAAATTTATTTTGCATATCGACGTTATTGAATGACGGTTTTGCCACTATTATTAACCCACACCCCCAATAAATGATGAGAAAAAAAATATTTGTGCCGCTACTGCTTTTGGGTTTCAGCTATATGGCTGTTGCACAACAGTTGCCAGATAAATCTCAGTTGGAAAAAGAAAGAAAAGAAATTCAAAAAGAATTGAGTGAGATACAGGGCATGTATAACCAAGTAAAGGGACAAACCAAACAAACCTTGGGTCAGCTTAACGTACTGAACCGGAAAATAAACCTGCAGGAACAATATATTGGCAGCATCAGTAAAGAATTAAAAAGTATTGATGATGATATTTATCTGAGTAACCTGGAAATATACCGGTTGCAAAAACAGTCAGATACACTGAAATCACAATATGCAAAAACAGTTGTGTATGCCTATAAGAACCGCAGTAATTATGATTATCTGAATTTTATATTTTCTTCCAATAGTTTTAATGATGCCATCAGGAGGATTTCTTACCTTAAAAGTTACCGATCATATCGGGAAAAGCAGGTCGGTATTATACTAGAAACACAAGAACTGATAGCACAACGTAAGCAACAGCAGCTCGGAAGAAAAGTACAGAAAAATTCTGCATTAGATAATCAAACAAAACAGGTGCAAGAACTGGCAGTGCAGAAAAAAGAGAAGGATGTGATTGTGACACAGCTTAAATCAAAAGAAAAAGACCTTTCAAAACAGATTGCAACAAAAAAGAAAAAAGACAAAGATCTGCAGGGTGCCATTACTGCTATTGTGCGCCGTGAAATTGAAATAGCGAAGGCCAAAGCCAAGGCAGAGGCAGAAGCGAGGACAAAAGCAGATGCCGATGCTAAAAAGAAAGCTGATGAAATTGCAAAGAAAAACAAACCGGCAGAAAACCCAGATAATTCTAAGCCAGCTACCAACCCAACCGTTGTCGTCACTCCCAAAAGAAATGAACCGGCAAAAAAACCGGAGAGTTATTTAGATTTTAATGCAACAGACGTAGCATTGAATAATAAATTTGAACTGAACAGAGCCAAATTGCCGTGGCCGGTTGACAATGGAGTAGTCACTATGCGTTTTGGCACCAATAAGATTGATAATACGCTGCTGACTTTTGATAATCCCGGAATTACTATTGCAACACAATCTGCTGGGGTTGCTGTTAAAGCGGTATTTGATGGCGAAGTAAGTGGTGTATATAATCTGGGTGATGGTATGGCAATTACTATCCGTCATGGTAAGTACTTTACTACTTACAGCAACCTAACATCAGTAAGTGTAAGCAAGGGCTCTGCTGTAAAAACAGGGCAGCAGATTGGAAAAGCAGGAAGAGATGATGATGGCGGCGGTGGGCAAATTGATTTTATCCTGATGATTGAAACAAGAAATGTGGATCCATCACCATGGTTACGTCGTTAATCTATAGTACAACAATATAATAAGAATGCCACGAAATTTCGTGGCATTCTTATTATAAAAATCTTTCGTATAATTTTTCATACAGCGGTATGATATTTTGTATGTCGAATTTTTTTGCATGTGCCGCAGCATTGTCTTTAAATATTTTTAATGTGGCATCATCTTTTAAAATAGATAAAGCTTGCTGACTCATAGAAGCAACATCACCCACATTACTCATGTAGCCGGTTTCTCCCGGAATATTTATTTCACCCAAGCCCCCTGCGTTGGTCGAAACAACCGGCACACCTGCTGCCATAGCTTCCAGTGCTGCCAATCCAAAGCTTTCATATTCGGAAGTAAGTAAGAATAAATCGCCAATAGCAAGAATATCTTCCATTTGTTCCTGCTTGCCTACAAAACGGATCTCATCACTAACACCTAATTCTCTTGCCAGATCTTCAGCAGTCGAACGTTCGGGTCCATCACCTACAAATAATAATCTTGATGGTATTTTTTTATTTACTTCAGCAAAAATTTTTACAACATCCTGCACTCTTTTTATTTTTCTGAAGTTGGATGCATGCAGTAGAATTCTTTCTCCGTTCGGCGCAATTACTTTTCTAAAAGCATCAATAGGTTTTCGGCTGAAGCGGCTAACATCTACAAAGTTTACAATGACTTCAATCTCTTTTTCAATTTTAAAATGCTTGAACGTTTCATCCCGTAGATTTTGCGATACAGCGGTGATGGCATCACTTTCATTAATAGAAAAAGTAACTACCGGCGCATAAGTTTTATCTCTGCCTACCAATGTGATGTCTGTACCATGCAGTGTAGTAATAACAGGAATTTCTTTCCCTTCTTTTTTTAAAATCTGCTTGGCCATGTATGCCGCCGAGGCATGAGGAATGGCATAATGCACATGCAACAGGTCGAGATCATTATTTTTGATAACATCTACCATGGTGCTGGCCAAAGCAGTTTCATACGGAGGATAATCAAAAAGTGGATAAGTAGGCACTTGCACTTCATGATAAAAAATGTTTGGGATATAGCCATTTAATCTTACCGGTTGTTGGTAAGTAATAAAATGAACCATGTGACCTTTTTGGGCAAGGGCTTTACCTAATTCTGTGGCCAATACACCCGAACCGCCGAATGTTGGGTAGCAAACAATTCCAATTCGCATAATTGTATAAATGAGTTTCCGAAGGTAACAGTTTTGCAGGAGTATGGTTTGCCGTTTATCTTAAATCTTTATGTTCTTTTTTTGACTTTCTGTTATCTTTAGCAAAACTGAACTATATGAGAAAGCTGTTGCCGGTTTTATTTCTTTCTGTCGTTTGTACCACGGTTTTCGGGCAAAAGGAAGACTCCACACTAATAAAAAGAATTTCTGACGAAATCCTGACCAATGGTAAGGCATATGAAAACCTTCGGCACCTTACCAAAAAAATAGGTGCCCGTCTGGCAGGCTCGCAGGGAATGGTGAAGTCGGAACAATGGGGACTGAAAGTAATGCAGGAAAGTGGTGCCGACAAAGCCTGGATGCAGGAGTGTATGGTGCCGCATTGGGTAAGGGGAGGTAAGGATGAAGCGAAAACGGGTTTTATTCCTGAAAAACCAACTAAGAAAGGAGGCCCATATCCTGCATATATTAATAAAGACCTGGATGTAATTGCTCTTGGTAATTCTGTTGGTACTGGTGGAAAAGGTTTGAGCGCCGATCTGATTATCGTTAATTCATTTGATGAACTTGAAAAAAGGAAGGATGAAGTAAAAGGTAAAATTGTTTTGTACAATTATAAATTCAATGACACCTATATAAATACTTTTTTGTCTTATCGTGATGCTGGCCAGTACCGTGGCCAGGGTCCCAGCCGTGCAGCAAAATATGGAGCTAAGGCAGTAATAGTAAGAAGTATGAGCCATGCTGCTGACAACAATCCACATACAGGTGCTACGAGATATGATTCAGCTTATGCAAAAATACCTGCCGTCGCTATCGGATTACGGGATGCAGATTGGCTGAGTGAACAATTGCAAAAAGGAAAACTCAAGGTTACAATTAAAACGTACGGTTATTTTCTGCCAGATACAATTGGTCATAATATTATCGGCGAATTAAAAGGCACAGAATTTCCTGATCAAATAATAACAGTAGGCGGACATCTTGATAGCTGGGACAATTGTGAAGGAGCACATGATGATGGAGCAGGAGTGGTACAGACAATGGAAATTTTACGAGCCTTTAAAGCTATTGGGTACAAACCAAAACGAACAATCCGCTTCGTTTTATTTGCCAATGAAGAAAATGGATTGAGAGG
>JANORJ010000596.1:0-11524 GCA_031415255.1 Chitinophagaceae bacterium
TGCTCAATAGATGAATTGGTATTGCGATGCTGAAAAGTTTCGGAAACCGAAAAAGGAAAACCGAGATAAGTAATTTCATCAAACACACTGGCGTCTTCTGCCCCTCGCATATTGGCAACAATGGCCAGTAGTTTTGTATTCCCGGCCCCTAAGGCAAGACTCCTTACTACTTCACTGGTATCTGCCATTTGTGGAATAGCCTTTGGCGAAACAAAACTTCCAAAATCAATGGTATCAAATCCAACTTTCAGTAACGAATTTATGTATTCAATCTTCTTCTCCGTTGGGATAAATTTCTTCCAGCCTTGCATAGCATCACGGGGGCATTCGATGAGTTTGATATTTTTTTGGCTATCTATCATTGATTTTCAACACAAATTTAGTGCTGTATTTGCAATTTCTACAAATACAACTTATTCTCATGCAAAATTCAATTACCAATCCATTGTAAGCAGAATTAAGTTTGGATGACCATTATAAAAATGGGCAGTAATATTTAACCTGTAAAACTCACCGTTATGAAAAAAATAATATTTGTCTATGCACTTTTATTACCAATTATCATTAAAGCCCAGCAACAATCAAAACACATTTCACTTTACATACATGGCGGGTACAAAAGTGCCGCTTATCTAAAAGAGAATAGCCATGAACATCTTATTTCAGAAACTGAAACAAGGCATCATAAATGCATCATATTTAGTGCAGGATTGCAGTGGGATATTTCAGAAAAATGGCGGATAGGCCCTTCATTTACTTATGACCATTTTGGCACCAAACTCCGTTCGGTAGAATATAGTAACCTTAGCTATTTACTTCGTTGCGACAGGATTTGGAAAAAAACAAAAAATTATTCCCTGTACTCAGGTCTTGCAATCGGTGCAAAGAAAGTCAGAAAATTTGAAGCAGAGATTGAAACTGAAAAAAAGAAGGCTCTGGGATATCAAATTAATTTAATTGGCATCAACTATAAATTTATGAACAGGTTTTCGCTTGATGCCAATATGGGATGGGGAGCTTCTGGTATTTTGAATATTGGGGCAAGCTATCGTTTCTAATCAATATTGTTCAAATTAAACGATGATTAAGCAATTATCAATTGTTATAACCGCTGCTTCATCACTTCATATAAAATAATACCAGTCGCCACACTCACATTTAAACTTTCAAAATCCCCTTTCATAGGGATTTTTATTTTCTCATCACATATCTTCATCAATGCCGGATAAATACCGTTGTCTTCACTGCCCATTACAATAGCACAAGGTTCGGTCAAGTCAACTTCTGCAATAGTTTTTGCAGCCGTCATTTCAGTAGCAAATACTTTTATACCATTCAGTCGCAATTCATCTACTGCTTTCATTAAACTGTTTACACGGCACACAGCCATTTTTTCCAAAGCCCCAGCTGAGGTAGCTATAGCATCTTGATTTAATGCCCCTACTCCTTTCTCGGGAATAATGATGGCATGAACGCCGGTGCAATAAGCCGTTCGGGCAATGCCACCAATATTTCTAATATCTGTAATGCCATCCAATATTAAAAACAACGGCACTTCACCATTTTCTATCACCAGTGAAATAACATCCTGCAGGTTTTGATACTGTACTTTGGCAATTTGTGCTACACAGCCTTCATGTCCGCCGATATTAAATCCGTCGAGTTTGGCAACAGGCACATAATTAATCGGTACTCCGTTTTGCGAAGCCAATGCTTTTATTTCATTCACATCTTGCCCGGTAGCTCTTCCATCAAGATATATTCTGTCTAATTGCTGGCCTGTCTTCAACGCTTCTATCACCGCATTGCGGCCGATTACAAGAGTATTCTTTTTCGGTCGTTGTTGTTGTCTGTAATTTTTCACTCTGCAAATTTAGGTAAACAAAAACCCCGAAAGAATTTACAATCTTTCGGGGTTTTACTCCCTCTCCACTTGTGGAGAGGGTTGGGGTGAGGTTATTTCAACCCAAACGCTTTCTTCACTTTCCCTACATAATCTAATTTTTCCCAGGTAAACAATTCAACTTTTTTGGTGACTGTCTTTCCATCTGGAGAGGTAAATGTTTTTACTACTACTTCAGGCTTGCGACCCATGTGTCCGTAAGCTGCTGTTTCGCTGTAAATAGGATTGCGCAATTTAAAACGTTGCTCAATAAAGTAAGGACGCATATCAAATACTCCTTCCACAATCTTGCTTATCTCTCCGTCAGTTAAATCAACTTTGGCAGTACGATATGTATCCACATTGATACTGGTTGGTTGTGCCACACCAATAGCATAAGAAACCTGTACCAGCACTTCGCTGCACAAACCTGCTGCTACTAAATTTTTGGCAATATGTCTTGTAGCATATGCAGCAGAACGGTCAACTTTAGAAGGATCTTTTCCGCTAAATGCACCACCACCATGTGCACCTTTTCCACCGTATGTGTCAACGATAATTTTACGACCGGTTAATCCTGTGTCACCATGCGGGCCGCCAATTACAAACTTACCAGTTGGGTTTACATGGTATTTAATATCAGCATTGAAAAGCTTAGCATATTTTTTATACTTAGCTTTTATTCTTGGTATTAAAATATTGATAACATCACTTTTAATTTTCGCCAGCATTTTTGCTTCGCTGTCAAAATCGTCATGCTGAGTAGAAATTACAATCGCATCAATACGTACCGGCTGGTTGTTATCATCATATTCTAACGTTACCTGGCTTTTTGCATCAGGACGCAGGTACGGCATTTTAGAATTCTTTTCCCGGCGGATAGCTGCTAATTCAATCAGTAAATTATGTGCCAGATCTAATGCAAGTGGCATATAATGTTCTGTTTCGTTGGTGGCATAACCAAACATCATTCCCTGGTCGCCAGCACCTTGTTCTTCTTTTTTCTTTTTGTCTACCCCTTGGTTAATATCAGCCGATTGCTCATGAATGGCAGAAAGAATACCACAGGAGGTTGCTTCAAACATATATTCACTTTTGGTATAACCTATTTTACGGATAACACCACGGGCAATTTCTTGTACGTCTAAATAAGCTTTTGATTTTACTTCTCCTGCTAACACAACTTGTCCGGTGGTTACCAATGTTTCGCAGGCCACTTTTGATTGTGGGTCAAAGGCCAAAAAATTATCAATAAGGGCATCAGATATTTGGTCAGCTACTTTATCGGGATGTCCTTCACTAACAGACTCCGATGTAAATAAATAAGGCATGAATATTAAAATTTAGGTCGCAAAGATAAGGGTGTAAGCAGTAATGAACAAAGTCCCCTTGCTAATGGCAAGAGGACTTTTAAACATATCTTGATAACTATATAAAGTATTAAAGTTTTGAGTACACCAACCGCAGTCTGATACGTTGCGGGTTAGGGTCAAGTATCCCTGTATTACCAACTAATCTTATCCGGCCTTTTACAATTGAGTTGTTTACTGCAACAGATGTTAGTTGATCCGTTCCTGGTGGTATGCCGAATTGTTCGTTGATTAAATATGGAGCAAATAATCGCAAGTCATAAGCAGACTGTGTGCCTGTTACAACATGCTGTACATATCTGGAAATATTAAAATGCCATGTTTTAATCCTGTTTCCAAAACCATCAATAGACATTATCGGAACAACTCCAAAACTTGTTAGGTTCAAAGCACCTGTGGTGGAACTAAAAGTAAGGTCGTAAGGAATAGTCCGGAATTTATAATTGGAAGCCGTAATACTCGGGTCTGAAGCATCCAGGTAAAGAAAATCTGGTGTGCGGTAAGTGCTATCGCTAATATCATACAACTGCTCTACTATCAGCTCTGCACGATGAATAACCCTATTACTTAAACCAGCTAGTGCCGGTATTTTAAGATTGGCAAATGTACCGGGTGTGTTTTGCAAATAGATTATGGGGTCAGGAGTGGTTGATGGATTGTTTATAGAAGCCAGCAAAGGTGTGGCGGTATAATCTCTTTTAATAAAATTGGCCGCAGCAGAATTTGAATTAAACCCAAAATAAGCAACGGTATCCCGTAGTATGGCAGGACCGCCTTTATTATACTTGTAATAAAGTGCCAACTTTGTATTAGCACCTGTAAGGTCAAAGCCCATTACTGCATTACCAGATGTCATTGATTGAAGTGCAAAGCCTTTAAACTTGCTTTTAAATGCAGAATCATTGAGATAGGCACCCGTGGCAGATGAATCGTAAGCAAGCAAACGATCCCCAAATGAATTATTCAATCTTATTCGCAATTGGCGGGCAGTAGTATCCTTGTAGGCTTTTACAGAATCTTTAAGTGATGATGGAAGAAATGTTCTTGAACCCAGCAATGTTGAATAAGTGAAATTATTTTTTCGGATAAGATATAAACTATCACTTCTAAAATCATTGGACTGATCTAGTTCATAAACATTAACGGTCTGAGCTGTATTGGTATCGCCGTAGGTTTCCACATAATCGAGTACCAATACTACAGAATCAATGTGGAGGCTATCGGGCCATGGTTTATTAGCATGATAGTATTTTGGAAACGGCGGGAGTAATTGAAAAAACATCCTTGCATCAGTTTTGCCAAAAAATGGATCGGAGTTTATTTTTCCCAGGAAAAATTCCTGATTTTTTGACAGGAAAACCGTATCGTTGGCTAAGCCAAACGTGTCATTAAATGCCTGAACAGTAAGAGAAGTATCAAACGTATTGATATTATCAATTGGGGGAATTAATCCACCACCCAGTTCTGTTGATTCATTAATTTTTTTGCAGGCAGAAAATACAATAGCAACCATGGCTACGATTGCCACAAATGATAAAAATAGGTGTCTGTTCTTCACAAAGTAAATTTATTTCCAGATTATTAATGGGTCAGGTTATTTGCCCGCAAGGTCGCCATACAGTTGTAAATAGTCTGTTAAATCTCCATCGGGATTATACAGTAATGTCTTCTTTCCCCGCACTTTAGAGAACTCGTCCACTAACTTTTTTTCAATTTTTTCTGCGCCAAATGTTATAGCGTCGGCAAAGCTGGCACCACCACGAAACATAGCTGTGTTAGTGGCGTCTTTATAGACTTCCAGATCTTTTTCTTTTAAGGAGGCATGGATCAATGCTTTTTTTACAAAATCGCTGCCAAGCTTTTCTTTAAATGTATTTTGACCAATGGTGTACACTATTTTGCTATGCGCAAAAACAGGTTCCTTCTTATACACTGTTTTTAAATATGCTGGAATAAGACCCGTCATCCACCCGCTGCAATGAATAATATCAGGAGGCCAGCCAAATTTCTTTACTGTTTCCAATGCGCCTTTACAATAAAATATTGTGCGAAGCCCATTATCGTCGTACCACTTGTCCTGCTCATCATTAAAAATGAATTTTCTTTTAAACAAATCTTCATTCTCCAAAAAATAGACCTGCAGCCGGGCACTGGGCAGTGAAGCCACTTTAATCTGAAGCGGCATATCCTCGTTATCAACAGAAACATTTATACCAGAAAGTCTTACCACCTCATGCAGGCGGTGGCGGCGTTCATTAATAATGCCAAAGCGGGGCATTATGCAACGAACCTCAAAATTATTGTCATTAGCCTTAATAGCTAACTTATTCGCTATCTCAGAAAACTCAGTCAGCTCCAGGTAGGGCGACATCTCGTTAGCGATAAATAAAATTCTTTTCTTTGCTGACATTGATTTTCTGTTTAATTATTCCCAGTGTCCGCCAATGCGGGTTTGGTAAAGGCGGGCAAAGGTAGTTATTTTACGTCGGATTGAGATGATTGACAGGAACTTCGTCGTTAACCACTTACTAACATGATTTTATTAAAAAAAGCAGCTGACCTTCGTAAATGGCTTGATGGCCAGCAGAAAATGGGGAATACGATTGGTTTTGCACCTACAATGGGGGCCTTACATGCTGGTCATATTTCGTTAGTACAAATGTCGAAAGGCAGAAACCCGGTTACCGCTAGCAGCATATTTGTGAATCCCACTCAATTTAATGACCCGAAAGATTTTGAGAAATACCCCATTACATTGGAAAAGGATATCGCCATGTTGGAAGCTGCCGGTTGCGATGTCTTGTTTCTTCCTTCGGTAAAAGAAATGTACCCTAATGGCATAAAACCAAAGATGCACTACAACCTCGGCTACTTAGAAACAGTGCTGGAAGGAAAGTTTCGACCCGGTCATTTTCAGGGGGTTTGCATGGTAGTTCATCGTCTGCTGGAAATAGTACAGCCGGATAATTTATACCTCGGACAAAAAGACTATCAGCAGTGCATGATTATATCAAAACTGATTGAATTAATAAACACTGATAAAAAAATAAATGTAAACATCTGTCCTACCCTTCGTGAAGCTGACGGGCTTGCCAAGAGCAGCCGGAATATGAGATTAACAGCCGAAGAAAGGAAAACAGCAACTACGGTTTACAAAAGTTTATGCCTAATAAAAGAAAATCTTGTTCCGGGAAATGTAACTGCATTGAAAGAAAAAGCGAAACACTTATTGAAAGAAGCCGGATTTCGGGTGGACTATATCGAAATAGCTGATGCAAATAATCTTTCGATAATTAATAATTGGGATGGACAACAACGCCTTGTAGCCATAGTAGCAGCCTTTCTAAATGAAATTCGTTTAATTGATAATATTTTACTCAATTAATCATCTCAAACAGTACTTATACCGATTGTTCATCGGCATTATACCAAAAGGAGTTGGACTACTTATTAGGTTATAAATGGTATAATTTGATCGTTTGGCAAGTTCACTTTATTTTCGACAAACATGAATAAACGCATCCGCACCATACTTCAATATAGCTTCTTCCTGGGGTTAGGTATTTTTCTGGTTTGGTGGTCTGTAAAAGATTTAACGGGTGATGACAAATCACAGATTAAAGCGTCTTTAAAAACAGCAAGGTACTGGCTGCTTATTCCGGTGTTCGGTATTCTTTTTCTTAGTCACCTGATAAGAGCCATCCGTTGGAAATTATTAATGGAACCATTGGGTTACAAACCCTCTACTACCAATACTTTGTTTGCTGTATTCATCGGTTATCTCGCTAATCAAGCTGTTCCTCGCCTCGGTGAAGTATTAAAATGTACGGTGCTGTCCCGCTATGAAAAAATACCTGCCGACAAACTTATTGGCACCATCATTCTCGAAAGGGTAATTGATGCCCTTACCTTATTACTAATATTTGGTATCACACTGGCTATTCAGCCGGATATTTATTCACTGTTGATTGATACTATTTTTAATTCAAAAAAAGATGGAGACACACATAAAACAATTTCTTCTTCTCTGGTTTTAATGATACTTGCAGCCATCGTCATCGTTGCTCTTTGTATATGGATGATAAAAGGAAAAAAGAATTTCAGCGATCTGTTTTTATTATTTAAAAAAATCGGCAATAGCATCTGGCAGGGCATTAGTGCTATTCAACATTTGAAAAAAAAATGGTTGTTTATTTTTCTCACCATCAGTATGTGGGCTTTATATCTTGCCGGTGGGTATATAGGTTTTATGGCGTTAAAAGAAACACAGCAGTACGGAATCAAAGAAGCTTTTACTGTATTATCTGCTGGCAGCGTTGGTATGATTGCCACCCCTGGCGGCATTGGTGCTTACGCATATCTTTTGCAAAAAACAATGCAGATGTATGGATTAAATGAAGGTATCGCCTTGGCATTTGGCTGGATATTGTGGCTGGCACAAACAGCTGTCATTCTCATCGGTGGTTTAATTAGTTTTGTAGGTATGCCTTATTATAATAAAAAGAAACTCCGTGAAAAGATCTGACATTATATCAACTAAAATTTTTACGCTGCCGCAGCTACTGCATCAGTTGGCACAGTGGAGAATACACGACAAAAAAATAGCATTTACAAATGGTGTTTTCGACATACTGCACCAAGGGCATATTTTTTCTCTTTCGCAGGCAGCTAAAGAAGCTGATTATTTAATTGTGGGGTTGAATGCAGATGTGTCTGTTAAAAGATTAAAAGGAGAAAGCAGACCAGTTAACAACCAGGAATCAAGGTCACTATTACTTGCTTCCTTATTAATAGTGGATGCAGTGATTGTATTTGAAGAAGATACTCCGCTTGAATTAATAAAAGTCATTATGCCGGATGTATTGATAAAAGGAGGCGATTATACGGTGGAACAAATTGTTGGAGCAAACGAAGTGCTGGCAAATGGTGGCCGGGTTGTTGTCAATCCTATTCTTGAAGGATTTTCTACTACAACTATAATTGAGCAGGCAAAAAAACAGTTGACTTGAATTTCCATCAAAAACTTAATATCTTACTTTAACACTGTTCGTTAACTTTATCTATCTCCGAAAATTTACCTCATGGCGCACGACAAACGAAAAACGATTGCCCGGGACATCAGCTGGTTATCTTTCAATGCAAGAGTTTTGCAGGAAGCAGCAGACCCCTCTGTTCCACTCCGTGAAAGAATAAAATTTCTTGGCATTTTTTCCAATAATATGGATGAATTTTTCCGGGTACGGGTAGCTACCCTGCGGCGAATGATTCAGTTTGGAAGCAGAGCCAATATGCACCTGGAAAATGATCCGCAGCAGATTATTGATGAAATACAAATGACGGTGCTGAACCAGCAAGGAGAATTTAACCGGATATGGGAAGAAGTATCAAAACAATTAAATGAGCAAAAAATATTTCTGCGAACAGAAAAAGAACTAAACCCGGAACAACAAAATTTTGTACGAAATTATTTTGAAGAAGATGTAAGCTCCGATGTTATTCCGTTGATGATTGAAAACATCCCTGACTTTCCAATGCTACGGGATAAATCTATTTACCTCGCTGTGGTAATGTGGAAGAAAGAAAGTGCATTGAAAAAAAAATATGCACTGATAGAAATACCCAGCAGAGCCTTAGGCAGATTTACCATTCTGCCATCCAAACCAGAAGAAAGCCATATCATTTTGTTAGAAGATGTTATCCGTTTCAACCTGCCGGATATTTTTTCTTACTTCGGTTACGATCAATACCAATCGCATATTTTCAAAGTAACAAGGGATGCAGAGATTGATATTGATCAGGATGTGTCCACTAACATTATTCAAAAAATTGAGAAAGGAATAAAGAACCGTAGAAAAGGAAAGCCGGTACGGTTTGTATATGACCGGGAAATGGATCCCGGGCTGTTAGAATATTTAGTTCGACGACTTAACCTTTCTAAAAGAGACAACTTGATACCAGGCGGTCGTATTCATAATTTCCGTCACTTCATGGATTTTCCTGAACAAGTATTCAAAGAAAAAAGAAATCGAAAAAAACCATTCGACCATCCTTTACTAACGGTGCGTCGTGTTACCGATGTAATTTTGGAAAAAGATGTGATGCTGCATTTCCCTTATCATTCTTTTTTACCATTGATTGATTTAATACGGGAAGCAGCATTTGACCCCGACGTTACTACTATCAAAATCACCTGTTACCGGCTGGCGCAACAATCAAAAATTATCAATGCACTTATCAATGCCGTTCGCAATGGTAAAGAAGTGATTGTAATGCTAGAATTAAGGGCAAGGTTTGAAGAAGAAGCTAACATAGAATGGAAAAACAGGTTGGAAGATGAAGGAGCTAAAGTGCTGATTGAAATACCCAACATGAAAGTTCATTCCAAAATTTGCGTTATTAAAAAAAGAACAAAAGATAATAATTTCCTGATGTATGGTTTTGTTAGTACCGGCAACCTGAACGAAAGAACATCAAAAGTATATGCCGACCATTGCCTGCTTACTTCCAATCAAAAAATAATGGCGGATGTAAACCGCATCTTCAACTTTTTAGAACAACCAAAAACAGGTTTGAATTTTTTACGGGATTGCAAAGTCATCATCCCCAGCCCGATGTTTGTAAAAAGAGAAATGCTAAAACTGATTGATGAAGAAATAAGGCAAGCAAGAAAAAAGAAACCGGCGGCCATTACATTAAAAATGAATTCGCTGAGTGATGAAGAGATGATCCAAAAATTATATGATGCTGCAAAAGCTGGTGTGCAAATTAGGTTAATCATCCGTGGTGTGTTCTGTATGTTTTCTGAAAATAAAAAATATGAAAAGCCTGTTCGTGCCATCAGCATTGTGGATGAATATCTGGAACATGCAAGGGTGTGGGTATTTCATAACAGAGGCAAAGAAAAAGTTTATATATCTTCGGCCGACTGGATGAAGCGAAATCTGGAACACCGGGTAGAAGCCACTTGCCCCATCTGGCATGATGAGTTAAAACAGGAGTTAAAAGACATTCTCGACATACAGTTGCAGGATAATGTGAAAGCAAGATGGCTGGATAATGAGCTGAGTAATGATTATGTAAAGACAACTAAAAAGAAAATCCGTTCGCAGGTAGAAACTTATAACTACCTATATAAAAAAACACAGATAAACCGTGAGACTGGCAGCAATTGATATTGGAAGTAACGCAGCAAGATTATTAATAACAGATGTGATTGCCGGCTCCGGCGTACAGGATGCACCTGATTTTATAAAGGCTGTTCTGGTCAGGGTGCCACTTCGTTTAGGTTTTGATGTATTTGACAAAGGCGAAATACCTCCCGCCAAAGTGGAAAAAATTATCAAGACCATAAAGTCATACAAGCTTTTATTAGATGTGTATGAAGTAAAACATTTTAAAGCCTGTGCCACTTCCGCCATGCGGGATGCTGCCAATGCTGCTGATATTATTAAAAAAGTAAAACAAGAAACAGGTATTGAAATAGAAATCATCAGCGGCGATCAGGAAGCATCTTTTATTTATGAAAACCATGTAGCCGAAAACATGACTACAGAAGAGTCTTATTTATACGTTGATGTAGGGGGCGGTAGTACAGAACTTACTTTTTTCAGTGATGGTAAATTGATATTCAAAAAATCGTTCAATATAGGCACTATTCGCCTGCTGAAAAATCAGGTGGACGAAGCAGCCTGGGATGAAATGAAAGAATTTATCCGTACCAAAACAAAAGGCTACCACCATGTAACAGCCATAGGTACCGGTGGAAACATCAATAAAATATTTTCAATTTCAAAACGAAAAGATGGTAAACCACTAACGTTGGATTTGTTGAGAGATTATTATAAAGAATTCAGCAACCTTTCCCTATCACAGCGTATAAGTCTTTATAAATTGCGGGAGGACAGGGCTGACGTAATCGTTCCTGCCCTGCTTATCTATATTAATGCTTTGCGCTGGGCTGATGCAGAAGAAATTTTTGTTCCAAAAATCGGTTTGGCGGACGGCCTTATACACAATCTTTATGAGGAAGTGAAGTTGAAAGAGATTGAAATTTAATTGTCAAATTATCTCAACTTTATATCAAACAGCTAATATGAGTGCAATCAAAGAAATCAAAAAAGTTACTACCAACACCCTGCAAAAGATGAAAGCTTCCGGTGAAAAAATTGCTATGATAACCGCATACGATTTTTCTTTCGCTTCTATTTTTGATGCAGCAGGTATTGACATTATACTGGTAGGTGATAGTGCTAGTAATGTAATGGCAGGCCAT
>JANORJ010000597.1:0-3121 GCA_031415255.1 Chitinophagaceae bacterium
ATGGCCTGCATTCTGGAATCAACAGAAATAAAAAAGCGATGGCCTATTTTCAACTCATCACAAAAAAGATGGGAAGATGTGTATGGCATTTTTATGTATGAAGATCAGAACGGTTATCAACGACTGGCTATTGATAAAAACAGAAAACGGTTGAACCCTGTTTACACTTTTCATTACCTCATAGACGGACATGCTATCATCCGCAAACTTATTAAAGACTATAACCTTTGCCCCAAACTTTGTTTTATACAAAAAGATACGGGTAAATGCGAAGGGGTTAAAGAAGGATATTGTCAGGCAGCCTGTGAGAAAAAAGAAGCCGCCGAATTTTATAATGAACGAGTGAAGCAAGCCTGCGATTCGCTTCGATCGCAACCATCTTTTGCCATTGTTGATAAAGGTATTAACGGTGACGATCAATCCTGCATTTTGGTTTGGGAAGGTACATTTTATGGCATGGGATATATTCCTGCTGACACACAAATTTCAAACGCTGAATCACTAAAAGACTATCTCACCGCTTATAAAGAGAATAGCTATATCCGCAATTTGGTAAATGGCTATGCTGCCAGGTTTCCATCAAAAGTTGTGCTATTTGAAAAAGAAATTGCTTAATCAAGCCATTGAAAATTTTCTTCGAATGGCATCTGACTGAAAACTGCTGCTACTTCTGCCGGCGGAACAAATAGTTTTCGTTCTACCACATTCAGCCAAGCTCCATCAACCGTAACAACAGCACAAAGAACATCATCATTCTTTTTTATTTCATGTGCTATTGTCCAACGGGAATAATCTCTTCGGCCTTTTATTAATTTGAGGTTTATAGTTACCCGGTCACCGTATTTTATTTCTTTTCTGAAAATCGCTTCCTCCCGAAAAATTATTGGCCCAAAATTCAATCGTTGCATTACTGTAGCCGTCAATCCTTTTTCTTCCAGGTAATCTAAACGGCACATGGCAGCCCAATCGTAGTACACGGAATGACGAAGATGAAAGTTGGGGTCTAAATCGGACCAGCGAACCTGAAGTGGCATTGAAAAAATTTCCATAGTTTTAAAATTGTGGTTTAACGAAATTAAATGATTGGAGGTATTTGAAATACCGTTTCAACCTGTATTTTTGGGTTCCTAATTAAAAAAATATGAAGAGAATTATTCTGTCTGCTTTAGTATGTACCTGCTTTAGTTTTTTAAATGCACAACCGGGAAAACCGGTGGTTAAAAAACCTGTTACAACTACCCCCGTTCCCGTTTTAAAAACAACAATCGATTCGCTTAGTTATATTTTAGGAGAAAGTGCAGCTTACAACCTGATGCAACAGGGTTTTGCAGATGTAAAGTTGAATATCCCCCTCTACACCAGGGCGATGAATGATATTTTTAGTAAAAAGAAACCGCTGCTGGATGATAATCTTGCCAATAATATGATCAACCGGTATTACATGAATATGCAGGCAGAAAAGTCCAAAGGAGATATTGTAGCCGGTCAAAAATTTTTAGCAAAAAATAAACTGCGGCCTGAAGTAAAAACTACTGCTAGCGGTTTGCAATACGAAATCATTACTCAAGGTACTGGTGCAAAAATGGCGGCTATTGATACATTTGTTTGCAATTATCGGGGAACATTAATAGATGGAACAGAATTTGACGCCTCCGCCAACCGGGGAACGCCATTAATAATGTGTGTAAACCAAGTAATTCCGGGATGGCAGGAAGCCCTGCAAATGATGCCGGTGGGATCGAAATATAAATTCTATGTCCCGTATGAATTGGGATACGGCACTACAGGTCAGGGACAGATACCCGGCGGTGCTGCATTGATATTTGATATGGAACTGCTTGATATCAGGAAAAGACAATAGCCTTTTTACAATACTCCTTTCATCTGCATTATCTGATGGCGGGTTCCCAGCATTATCACCTTCATACCGGCTATGATGATGGTTTCGTCTGGTGGGTTGATAAGAAATTTACCTTCGGGGTCTTTTATGCCTATGCAATTAACGCCAGTATTATGCCATCTTTCAATTTCGCCAATTGATTTGCCTTTTAAATTTTCTGGCAAATCTTCATAGGCCAGCGATTCCATATGAATTGATTGCCCCTGCTCGCCAGAAATAATATCAATAAATTCCACTACCTCTGGTTTTGAAACAAGAGTGGCCATATGTGTGCCGCCAATGCGGTCGGGCATAATAACATTAGTGGCACCGGCCTTTTTCATTTTGGGAACAGAGCTGGCTTCAGATGCACGGCTAATAATCTTCATAGTGGGATTTAACTCCCTCGCCGAAAGTATAATAAAAACATTCTGCGCATCAACAGGCAAGGTGGTAATCAATGCTCTGGCTCTTTCTACTCCGGCCAGGCGAAGCAAGTCATCATCAGTACTATCGCCTTCCAGGTGCAGTATCTTCTCCCCTTCTGCTTCCATTTTTTTCATCAGGTGTTCATTCTTTTCTATTACTACAAAAGGCACTTCATGTGCCCGAAGTATCATAGCTGCCTGATGCCCATTGCGGCCATAGCCACAAAGGATAACATGATTTTTTAAATTGGCAATATCTTTCATAAGCTTGCGGGTTTTAAAGTATTGATTAATTTCTCCGCTAACCACAAACTGAGTGATGCGGGTGATGGCAAAAGCAAAAGTGCCCCAGCTTGTAATCAGCAAAAACATGGTGAACCATCTGCCGGCCGTACTTAGTGGCACCACTTCTCCATACCCAACCGTGGTAATGGAAATAACGGTCATAAATAAAGAATCAAAAAAAGTAGCCTTTTCAATAAGCATGTAACCAGCAATGCCAACAAGGATTATTACCTGCAGCACAATAAAGGGTTGAAGAAGTCTGAAAGTGGCTTTGCTCAAAACGGTTGGTTTGGTATAAATATAAAAAAGAAAACTTAAAAAGTAACTGTACTGCATCCCGCTTTGTTTCGCTGTGCCGCTGTGGTTTATTTTTTTATTTTTTAAACCACGGCGAACACGGAGCAACACGGCGCATTAACAATTTTCGCAGTGGTTCGCTGTGCCCGCAGTGGTTTGTTATTTTAAACCACTACACATTTACCACAAAAAAAAGGGGACAGCCAGAAGGCCGTCCCCGTAGGTTTTTCTA
>JANORJ010000598.1:0-1819 GCA_031415255.1 Chitinophagaceae bacterium
AAAAGCTCTCCATAAAGAACTACTGTTAGATATTTGTTAAAGGAATATTCAAGGCAGGAACCCTTTTTTAGATTGGGAGCTTACCTTTGTAAAAAAGGAGAACAGGTGATTGTAATTGACAATATATTGGTAAGCGAAGAAGTGGTGGACAAACAGTTTGTATGCGACCTTGGCAAATGTAAAGGCGGCTGCTGCGAAGACGGTGCGGCCGGTGCGCCGTTAGATAGGGAGGAAATGACAATCATTAACGAGGTATTTGAAATAGTGAAACCTTACCTTACTAAAGATGCGGTAGCAGAAATAGAAAAGAAAGGCCGTTATGTATATGATACAGAATTTGAATGGGTGACACCAACATTGGACAGCGATAAAGAAATATGTGTGTATGGCATCCGTAGTGTAAACGGAATTATCAACTGTGCTTTTGAACAGGCCTATAATGATAAGTTGATAAAATGGAAAAAGCCAATCAGTTGTCACTTGTATCCCATAATTGCCAAAAAAGGAAAGCATGGTGATTATGAAAGGGTGAACTATGAACCCCGTGAGCAACTATGCAGCCCTGCCTGCGCATTGGGTGAAAAATTAAAAGTGCCGGTGTATCAGTTTTTAAAAGAACCGATAATAAGAAAGTACGGTACAGATTTTTATGAAGCATTAGATACAATAGCAAAAGGTGAATGGGAAGAAATTGAATTTAAAGAATGATGAGAGAGTTTAGGGTTATGAGTTTCGAGTTCATTTAGATTAAAGAGTATTTTGATTTTATAAAAGAGTTGTTTGGTGACGACTTACCCCGAAGGGGTAAAATATGAATAGCTTCGGGTGAAACCCGTAGTAATAAATAGAAATAATTTAACAAACACATTGTGAAAGAAATAGCATCTGATTTTATTGCCAAAAGCACCGTTAAAGCGGCTGATAAAGAACATCGCCGGAAAATCAACTTCAATATTGGCAAGTATAATGCGGTAGTGCCACAGGGCAAACAGCAGTTTAGCGATGTAAATCTGGCAAGAGAAAGAGCCAAGAATATTAAGTGGAAAGCCATTGAAACATTAGATAAGCAATTAGAAACCTTCGAGACCATCATCACCCGCCGTGGTGCAAAAGTAATTTGGGCCGAAGATGCGCAACAGGCATTGGAAGCCATTAAAAAAATCTGCGATGAAAAGAACTGTAAGACGCTGGTGAAAAGCAAGAGCATGGTAACAGAAGAAATTCATCTCAATGCTTTTTTAGAAAAGAACGGAATTGAAAGTGTGGAGACTGACCTCGGAGAATATATTCAGCAATTGGATGGCGAGCCTCCCTATCACATCGTAACTCCCGCTATGCACAAGAGTAAAGAAGATGTGGCGAAACTCTTTGCAGAAAAATTAGGTACCGATCCGAAAGCAACACCGGAACAACTTACGTTGGTTGCAAGGGACATTCTCCGTGAGAAATATGTGCAGGCGGAAATCGGAGTAACCGGCGCAAATTTTATCATTACCGATATCGGAGGAATAGCGGTTACAGAAAATGAGGGCAATGCAAGATTGAGTTGCTCTATGCCAAAAACGCATATTGTAATTGCAGGAATTGAAAAAGTAATTCCATCTATGAATGATCTTGCTTTGTTCTGGCCATTGCTTTCCACATTTGGCACAGGGCAGAAAGTAACCGTGTATAACACGATTGTTACCGGGCCAAGACAACCAAATGAAACAGATGGTCCTGAAGAAATGTATGTGATATTGCTTGATAATGGCCGAACAAATATTCTGGCTAACGAAAAGCAACGGGAAAGTTTATACTGTATACGCTGTGGTGCTTG
>JANORJ010000599.1:0-7231 GCA_031415255.1 Chitinophagaceae bacterium
CATCATAAAAATGATACATTTCTTCCGCAATAATTTCGGGTCCATCATCTTCCGGAAAGGAGGAAAGTAATATGGCAGCAGCCCCATCACCAAATATGGCCGCACTTACAATATTGGCCATCGAAAAATCATTGAGTTGAAAAGTGGCCGTGGGTGATTCTACTGCCACGACCGCTGCTTTTTTTCCAGGGTTGGCTTTTAAAAAATTTTTAGCGTAAATAATTCCGGAGATGCCAGCCGCACAGCCCATTTCGGTAACAGGCAATCGGACTATGTCCTGTTTCATTTGTAAACTGTTTACTAAAAATGCATCCACAGACGGAATCATGATGCCGGTGCAGCTAACTGTTATCAGGTAGTCAATATCCTCTGCCTTCCAATTAGCTTTGTCTAGTGCTTTTTGCAAACATTGCTCTGCTAATTTTTTACATTCTCGGATATAAATATTATTTTTTTCTTCAAAGGAAGTAGCGGTGAAAACTTCCATCGGTTCCATGATGGAGTAACGTTTATCCACTCCTGCATTGCCAAAAATTTTAATCACTTTTCGTATTAGCCGTTCATCCTGACCGGCCAGCCAGGTTTCTATGTACGGCAATATGTCGGCAGTGGCCCGGCAATAGGGAGGCAATTGTTTGGCTACCGCTTTTATTTTTACACTCATTTATTTTTTATTATCCATTGATACCGAAAAGCCCATTTCCAACGAACGGTACTAACGGTGTTTTGTAATTTTTTACCAATGCTAATTAGTTCATTTTTTTTAAATGACTTTAATATAGAAGTAGACCCATCTTTTCGCACCATCGGATTGGAAATAAAGAGGCATATCAACTTAAACAGGTAATAGGCTGTCTTACTTCTGTGCAGGTCATTTACAATTACACCTTTGTTGGCCTTCTTTATTACGGTAGTTAATAAACTTTCTATTTCTTCTGCACTAAGATGATGAAGAAATAAGGTGGCCAATGCTATGTCAAAGTTCAACGCTAAAAATTCATCAGCCAGCACATCCATTTTTAGGTACGTAATTTCTGGGTAAGTAGTTGATATATTTCTTGCATAATTGATGGTGTATTCATTTGCATCTATTCCAATTAGCTTAAAATTATACTTATGTTTTCTGCCATAGTCGGCCACAGTCCGCAGCATATCACCACCACCACAGCCTAAATCAATGATAGATATAGTTGAGCCTTCGGTTTCGTCTTTCAACAAGTATTTTAAACCGTTAATGGTTACATTGTTTCCGCCTAGCCTCCGGTTTACAGCAGCTATTTTATCCAATGATTCTCGCAGCATTTCGCCTTCCATCAGGAAGTTATCCATTATTTCTACTTCGGTACTTCTGTAAGTGGTATTGATAAGCATATTATATTTTATTATCCAAAAAAACAATAAGCTGTATTCTGAATAGCGGGACTCTTGTTAAACGAAAATTTACAATATTTGTTTGCATTAAAATAGATAACCATTCTTTTTTAGTAAACGACCTTTTTATAGCCAATTCTCCATCCTGCTTTGCCAGCTTACTAACAGGCAGTAAAAAACCGGTAAGCTTAAATAGAAAAAGTGCAAGTCGGCTTCTTTCAAGTTCGCTGCAAATAAATGCAGTAGAAACATTGGTCAATTTATTATTTATAAACCCGATTAGTTCTGGTTCTGGAAAGTGATAAATAAAATGACTAGTGATTAAAACATCACAAGGTGCTGATGTAAAGGAAGGATGTAAGATATCTGCCTGCTGAAAGGTGATTTCTTCAAATCCTGCACATTTTTCCCCGGCATATTTTAAAGAACTATTATTTCCATCAATGCCAATAATCGAAAAGTTAACCTTCTTTTTACGAAGTACTTTTGCAATGGCCAATATTAAATCACCGCCGCCACACCCCAGGTCAATAATCTTTAATGGCTTTTGTTCTTTATATACGTTAAGAATGGCTTTGATGGTTGACCTGTGATTACCAAACCATTTATTTATCCAGCCCAAGCTCTTTAATGCTTTGTGTAATGGTTCTCCTTGTAGCGAAAGATTATCCAATTGTTCTTGTTTATCAGACCGGGTTTCCATACTGCTTACATTAATGGTTTGCCATGTGTTTGCCTGATTATAGCTGGTAATACTCCCGGAATATGTGTAACTCCATACATCATTATCTGTGCCATACTATCTTTTCCAAAAAAGGCTTGTAACACTCTTCCGGTAATAATTCTTTTTTTAAATTCTTTACTCCATAATGTTGAGTATGTGTCTTCTAGTTCTTTCCTTGTTTTTATTTTTTTATTAAAAAAATCAATGATAAGCTCTGCCGATATTTTAGCACTGTGTATCGCCATGGCCATTCCATTTCCACTTAGTGGATGAATCATTCCGGCAGCATCACCACACATCAGTATATGGTTTTCAATGGTTGACTTATTAGAAAATGAAACTTGACTAATGGTTAACGGTTGTTCAAAAACAGGGATTGAATTTTCAAAAATAATTTTCAAATGCTTATTTTTATAAAGCACTTCCTGTTTATAGACTTCAATATTTTTATACTGCTGAAAAGTTTTATAATTGGCAAGAAAGCAAACATTCAAATTCCCGGTTTCTACTTGCGAAACGCCGCAATAGCCACCTTTAAAATTGTGCAAGGCAACTAGATCTTCCGGAAAATCTCCTTTTAAATGTGTTTTAACACCAATGAATGGCGATTTGTTTTTTATAAATAGCCGGTTAAGTTTAACATCCAGGTTACTTCTTTTTCCATAAGCACCAATCACCACTTTTGCTGTAAATTCTTTTTCTTCTTTTGTGGTTACTTGAAAATTATCATTTTGGAAATGAACATCGGTAACAGCATCATGAAGGACTGTACAATTATTTTCTTTTGCTTTCTGACAAAGAAAATAATCCAGCGCATAACGGCTTACTCCAAAACCTCCCAGTGGTAGTTTGGTTTCTATTGTTTTTCCCCGAGTAGTACTTAGTAAAAAGCGATTAATTTTTTTTGCACCGATAGTCAATGGATCTGCATCAAGGTGTTGGAGGTAGGGGAGAACTTCGTTGGATATATATTCACCGCAAACTTTGTGTTTTGGATATTCATTTTTTTCTATCAGGGTTACGGACAAACCTGCTTTAGACAAATGAATGGCGTTGACAAGACCTGCCAGCCCGCCACCAATGATTAGAACATCTGTTTCTCCGTTATCCAAAACTTAGATTTACAACTGATAAATAATTATTATTTTCTATTTCAAAGTTATGCAGGTGAGAGATAATCCGTTAATTCTTTTTAAAAGAAAGGGATAACATGTAAGCCGCAGTAAACGATAACTATTTGAGGGTTGAAGTGCTATTGAAAACTTATTTAAATAAATTTATTAGTCAGTTTTTTTTGAGATGAGCAATTAAGTTTGGTAAATTTTATTCTTCAGCACACCGGCTGCTTTGGTATAACCGCCATCTGAGCCGTCAACAAAGTGGATGTGGTTTTCATCCATACTGCGCACATAACAGGACATCACCGATTCTTTACTTACAAACAAACCATATTTTATATAGCCAGCCAATTCCAATTGATTTAATGCCGTTTCTAATAGTTGCCGTTGTGTTGCTGTGCCAGAGATAACCGTATTTATTCTTCCATCAATAACTAATGTGTCGGACATATCTACTAACTGCGTCAAGTAGTTTTTTCCGGTTTTAGTTCTAAAATAAAATGTACCCAGCAGGGTGGTGAACCATGTCTTTAGCAGGTATAAAGGACGGTAGCCTCCCAGCCTTACCCGCATCTCTGTGCCTATTTTTTTCAGCGTTCCTTTCAGTTTTAATTTTGATGTGCTGATAGGCGTTCTTTTTTTATGTTCACCATATATTTTATCTAACTGATCAATTACTTTTTTAAAAGCTTCCGTTTGTTTTATGCCCTCCTGAGCAATCACCAGCAGACTTACCACTTCATCATAATTTTCCGGGGGTTTTATTTTATCCCAACGGCATTGCATACCGCTAAGGTCAAGTTCTACATCAGTTTCCTTTGGTGGTGCCAGCAGATAGTCCTCACCTTTAATAATTTTTTCGGCAAAAGAGAGACCGTAACCCAAGAGAACGGGAATTGAAAAAAGCTCTGACGTTCTCAGTTTGCTGATGTTTAGAAAATGATTATTTGCATAAATGGTTTCTACTGGCACATGGCCAACCCGTAAGGTCAGATTAAAATTCAGTTGTGTGCTTTGCTGGTGCAGCACCAAGGCTTTCATTACTGCATCAAGAATAGAAGGAGGAACGATAAATGTAGCACCATCGCCACCAAAGAAAAAGGGAACAGTAATATTTTCTTTGTAAGCAATATTTAAGACGGCTACAATGCTTCCTGTGGCAACCAGATTCACCGTTTCATGCAGACCATTAGCTACCGCTTCTGTAGATTTTTTTACATCGGTAATTAATACATGCCAGTCGGCCGGAACTTTAAAGAAAAGATGTTCCTCCATTAGCAGGTCGCTCAGCGAAATCTGGTTCACAGGTAACCTGGAATAGAAAAGATCGTTGCCACTGGCAGACATAGGTCAATAGGTATTTGACAGGGAAGTTAAGTTTTTCCTGACTTTTTCATCAATACAAGCTATGTATTTGCAGATGGCCTTATTTATATTGGCTATTAGGAGTTTATATAGCTCCCAACCTTGTAATTTCTACACCATTAAAGATGCGGCAAAGGTTAATGTCTTTAGACTTATTATACTCTTCTACGCTGGCACCATTTACGATGCGCCAAAGATTTTTCGACTTTAATTCAGCATAGTCGGCAGTTTTTATAAACATGCCTGTTATTGCTTGTCTTGCTTTAAAATTAATGTTTACAGGGGCTTTGTCTAAGTGCTTTATCAGCACAAATTTTTCGATTTGCTCGTTTGTCATAAATAATTTTTTAATATACCGGATATTTTGATGCTTTTTTGATAAAGCGAAACCCGGATAATCAATAAACAACTTCAGTTGAAGAAAACAGGAAGTAAAAAGATGAAAAATTACTGGCTGAACAATCTGACTGAGTGCTGGTAAAGATAGGCTTTTTTGCGGCGATAACCGCTAAGAATATCGATTCGACTGCTGCTATTTTCCATTCGACTTATATAAACCTATATTATTGTCAGAAATATACAGGTTTTGTAAAAATAAAAGCTGACCTTTGAAGCCTTGCCGTTTGGTTTTTGCCCTCAACTAATTCAATTTATGTATACTTACACCTGGAAGAAATATCTGCCTGTTATAAGGCTTTTACTAAAACGGTCGGCTACTGCTGAACAGACGGTTTCATTAAACCGTACTGACTTTGAAAAGACTACAAAACTGCGTAAACCTGCCTGTTCATTTTCTGTTGAAATAGTAAAGGGTCGTTTAACAACCATCAACAATCAATCTGTGCCGGCCAGAGACCTAGTAGAGATTTTACAGGAAGATGATATTACCAAAAATCTTATCCGGCAATATCAGTATGCCATCAGTCTCAATTCAGATTTTCTGCTGAGTATTAAGAATATTACACCTGTTGCGGAAGAACTACAGGAAGCAGAAAAATAAAAAGAGCCAATAATGGCTCTTTATTAAAAAATTGTTGAGTACTGTTACCACCTTTTGTTATCAGACCGGGGTGCTTTTTCTCTTGCAATTGTAACTGACAAAGCCCGCCCTTCAACATCTTTATTATGCAGTGCTTTAATCGCTGCATTCGCTTCTTCATCAGCCCCCATTTCTACAAATCCGAAACCACGGCTGCGGCCTGTTTCCCTGTCTGTAATAACCTTGGCAGAAGAAACAGCACCAAATTCCTCAAATAATTTTCTTAGCTCATCTTCACCGGTGTGAAAACTTAAATTTGAAACGTACATGTTCATAATACAATAATTTAAAATAAGACAAATAAAATAGCTCCCTCCCGTTGCGGGACGAGTTGTGATAAAGGACTGCTGGCAAGGAGTAAAGAGGAGATTAACTATTACTGAATTGAGGAGTAAGAATTGATACAGATCCGGACTGAATGTTGGAAGAACTTTTATTCACTTATTGAAGGTAGTCTATTAATTGGTAAGCCGGTGTAGAACTTTAGTGGCAACGGGATAATGAAAAATTGACAAAACTCTTTTCTGCAACGTAAAAATTGATCTGTATTAACTGCAGTTTGCTAAGGTGGTGAGTTTGTAATAGTTGCTTTTTTTTTCGACATTCGTATAGATACGTATGCAGGCTACGGTAAAATACGATTGAAGTTTTTACAGGCAATTTTTATTTTTTACCAGCGTTGTAAAACTGTCCAACAATCCTTTTAAAACCAATATCCACCTGTATGAATCATCCATTCTACAATGACCAGGCATATATTGCCGAGGGCTTTCATATGTCTGATGACTTTACTGCACAAACTGCCCGGCTAGCTTTTTTTAAGATTAACTCGTACAAACTATCTCTCGTTAAATCTGCTTTTACAAAAAGCCGTGAAGAATTAAAAGGCAATATAAAAAGCAGTTTGTTTAATTACACAGATCCCGGAATTATTTTGGCCGACCTCGGCTTCTTTCAGACGGAAGCTGATAATTAATTTGGGTAAGAAAAAAAATCCCACAAAGACACAAAGGCCGCAAAGCCTTTACGATTATGTAAGCTTTCTTAGTGTTCTTAATGCCTTTGTGGGAAACAAGATTTTAACTATTACACTACTCCAACCCCGGAAGTAGATTACATGCAGCAGAGTTTTATTATATTTAGTGCATCAAAAAAACTCCTGTTTTGCGAATCATTCATTTATTTATTTTCTCCTTTTTAACTGTACTGGCAACTAATGTTTCTGCACAGGAGGTGTATGAACTTACTTACCAGTTTAAAAACGATTCTTCAAAAACAATATACAGAGGGCTATTAGTAAAAAATGCTGATGGTACTGGCTTTCTGCGGTTAAAGGGTACGAATAATAAGACGAAAAAAAAGGGGCTTTACGATTTTAGTATTTCGCTGACCAATGCGGATAAAAAAAATTCCAGGGAAGGAACATTGCTGCTTGCTGATTCTGCTACAGGTAGCTATCAGTATTGCTGGTCTCAAAAATACATTACTAAAGAAGGTGCAGAAATAGCCGGTTTCAAGGTGTTACAATTTTGGTGTAAAACAAATAGCAAAAAGAAAATAAGTGAACCTACCCTTACAACACCTTTTTATATTTCAAAGGCTTCTTCCGAACCT
>JANORJ010000600.1:0-4224 GCA_031415255.1 Chitinophagaceae bacterium
GTGGCATTGGGAGCAATGAAACAATTGTTACCGAATTGCGGATGTTTATCTTCTACGGGTAATATTAATGCCATTTGTATATTTTTTTTGTTGCCAGTTACATTAACACAGATGAGCTTTTGTTGCGAACTTGTTCTGTTATTCTTTTCTTTCAGTGAAAGGAAAGAATAATCACTCTTCAGGGTTCTGTTCGCTGTTCAGCCTTTTACCACATAGGACATAGAAACATAGGTTTCACATAGGCTATTTCACCATTCTATGTTTGTATTGCTATGTATCTATCTTTCTATGTGGTTCAAACTATTGCAAATTAGATAATTTCTTTGCGCCGTTGCATAATCTTTGCGTCCTTTGCGAGAAATAAATTTACTTGACTCAACGGGAACTTTTTCTTCGCCATGTAGCACAGACCTCCACGACACCACTTGCACTTGAAATAGTGAAAGCAGAAGGCTGTACTTTATACGGCGCAGATGGCAAGGAATACATTGACCTTATCGGCGGCATCAGCGTTGCCAACGTCGGTCACCGCCACCCGCAAGTAATAGAAGCCATACAAAAACAGTTAGATGCTTACCTGCACATTATGGTGTATGGTGAATTTATAGAAACACCGCAGGTGCAATATGCCAAACTGCTCACTGATAATTTACCGGCATCACTCAACTCCGTTTATTTTACCAACTCCGGTGCCGAAGCAGTAGAAGGTGCCATGAAGCTGGCCAAAAGAACTACCGGCAGAACACAAATCATTGCTTTTAAAAATTCTTACCACGGCAGCACACAAGGCGCATTAAGTGTGATGGGAGACGAATACTGGAGAAATGCTTTTCGTCCATTGTTACCGGATGTGCTGCACTTACAATACAATTCATTTGAATCACTGAATGAAATAACAGAGCTCACCGCCTTTGTGATTGCAGAGACGGTGCAGGCCGAATCAGGCATCATCGTTCCTACCGCTGAATGGATGCTGGCCCTGCGAAAGAAATGTACCGACACCGGAACATTATTGATATTAGATGAAATACAAGCTGGCTTTGGCCGCACCGGAAAACTCTGGGGCTTTGAACATTTTAATATTGTACCTGATATTTTATTACTTGGCAAAGCATTAGGTGGTGGTATGCCACTCGGTGCTTTTATTGCTGATAAAAAACTAATGGATGCTTTTACCAATAACCCGGTGCTGGGACATATTACTACGTTTGGAGGACATCCAGTTTGCTGTGCAGCGGGAATGGCAGCGATGAAAGCACTTCTCGGAAGCCGGAACTCCGTTCCGACTAATAGTGAACGGAACGGAGTTCCGTTATCCATGATTGACACCGTTGCTGCAAAAGAAAAATTATTTCATTCCTTACTCGTTCATTCAAAAATAAAAGCCATTCGTTCTTTTGGTTTATGGATGGCGGTAGAGTTTGATTCGTATGAAACGAATAAAAAAATAATTGATGCCTGTATTGCTCAAGGTGTGCTGACCGATTGGTTTTTATTTGCTTCGAATTGTTTGCGGATTTCTCCGCCGTTGGTTATTGAGGAAGCGGAGATAAGAAAAGCTTGTGAGGTGATAGTTGCGGCTTGCAATTAATATAGAAGGAAAATTTTGTCAAACCATCCACCCACCCAGGTTGAAAAATTGTTTTTGGATGGAGTGAATTTTATTTTTTTGAACTTTTATTTTTACTATATTCAATAATATTTTTAACTAAAACTACTTCTCATGAAAAAAATCTTTGTACTTGCAGGTTTATTATTTTTACTGAACGGTGTTTTTGCTTCAGTTTCGCCAGTAAAGCCACCGGTAAAAGCTGCTGACATTTTCTTTCCGGTTGGAGAAACAGGGGCAAAAATCTCTCTTCTTGAACTTTCTTCAATTAAAGTTAAAGAGCTGGAACAGCTTACGGGTAATAAGATGAGTTTTGGTGATCGGCTGACTTTTAAAATTGCTCAAAAGAAATTACGGGACAACTTATCGCCAGATGGTTCTTTTGAAACCAAGAAAATTGAAAAGGCATTAAAAAAACAACAGAGAGGAGGCGAAACAGGATTTCATCTTGGCGGTTTTGCACTTGGTTTTTTACTTGGCCTGATTGGTGTATTAATAGCTTATCTTATTAAAGACGATTACAAACGTAACCGGGTAAAATGGGCCTGGATAGGTACAGCATTAATTATCGTCTTGTCTTTGCTGTTTTATATCTAAATAATAAGTCGATTTTTTTGAATGTAATAATAGCTGGTTATCAACCAGCTATTATTATTTAGTTGAGGCTGGAACACAGTTACGTCTGATAAAATACGAAGCTGATTCGATTGTTTACAATTGCCCCAATCGGGAAAAGTAAAAAATACCTTTAACAATGTCATTTTTGTTATGGTTGGTTGGCTATTAATTTAAAAACTTATACTTCTTAACAAGACCAATATTTGTTTAGCTGATATTTCTGTATCTTGTTTAGACCAACCAAAAACTATTGAAATGAAAAAACTATTAATACTGCTTATTGCTATTACCGCATTCTCTTTCTGTTTCGCCACCACTGTTATTGAAGCAAAACCAATACTTCGTGCCGATCAAATTTTTATTCCTACAAATAAAACAGGTGGAAAGATTTCGCTGATGGAGCTTTCCAGAATCAAGATCAAAGATTTTGAAAAGCTAAGGGGTGAAAAGATGAATTTTTTTGATCGGATAACTTTTAAAGCAGCTCAGAAAAAAGTTAGTGATAATATTAATAATGATGGTACTATCAATAATAAAAAATTAAACAAGTTTTTAAGCAAGTCCGGAGAAACTGGTTTTCATCTTGGTGGATTTGCTTTAGGCTTTCTTTTGGGGCTGATTGGTATCCTGATTGCTTATCTGATAAAAGATGATTATAAAAGGAATAGAGTGAAGTGGTCATGGATTGGATTCGGTATTTATCTTGTAATATTTATCATTATTGCCGCCTCTGGGGGTTTTGCAATTTATTAATAAATGAAAATAGGAAAAGCTCCTGTTTTTCAGGAACTTTTTTTATTAGCCAGTATCGTGTTTAGGATAATAAACTAAACAGCCACGCCGCCAACAAGGCCCCAACTATGGCCTCTTAATTCACCCAAAAATAAAAGCCATTCGTTCTTTTGGTTTATGGATGGCGGTGGAATTTGATTTGTATGAAACGAATAAGAAGATAATTGATGCCTGTATTGCTGAAGGTGTGCTGACAGATTGGTTTTTATTTGCTTCGAATTGTTTGCGGATTTCTCCGCCGTTGGTTATTGAAGAAGAACACATTAGAGAATCCTGTAGGATTATTATGAACTCACTTGACGTTTGAGATAAGAGAATATTTTCCACCTCAATGATAATGTGTTAACTTTCTATTCCCATTAACCTCAAAACCTACTATTATGAGAAAGTTACTTGCTTTTGCAATTATCTTCCTATCTCTTAATATTTCTTTTGCCAGTGTTCCTGTTATTATTCCTGCTTTAAACGCCAGTGAGATATTTATTCTTGTGGGCAAAACTGGTCAAAAGATTTCGTTGTTAGAACTTTCACAGATTAAGATAAAGGACTTTGAATTATTAAGAGGTCAAAAGCTTAAATTTTTTGACCGACTGGTCTTTACAGCAGCTCAGAAAAAATTGAAAAATAATATTAACCGTGACGATACTTTTAATAATGAAAAATTGGTTAATACCTTTTCTAACGAAAAGCAAGGAAAAGGAGGGGGTGTAGCGGGGCTTTTACTAGGCACTGTGCTGGGTCCTGTTGGAGTGCTGATTGCATACCTTATCAAAGATGACAATAAAAAGAACCGGGTAAAATGGGCTTGGATGGGACTTATTCTATTTATTCCTTTCTGGACTTTATTTTATGTTTTGGCGATGCTCATGGTTGGTTAATAGTCAATAGTACAGACAGTTTTTATATTCAAAATAGTAGTTGAATATCGAATAGTTCATTTAATGTGGTTGGGTAAGTCTTTGTTATAGGTTTTTGAATAATATTGCAGTTAACAAGGCCCCAACAATCGGCCCCACCGCCGGTATTCTACTATAGCTCCAATCACTATCTCTTTTTCCTGGTAGGGGTAAAATAAAATGTGCAATCCGAAGTCTTAAATCCCTGACAGAATTAATAAGAATAACTATTTCATTCTTCAATTTCTACAACAACTTCCACTTCCACGGCCATACCAATAGGTAATGAACACATACCTACGGCAGACC
>JANORJ010000601.1:0-4366 GCA_031415255.1 Chitinophagaceae bacterium
CATCACTAAATAATTTTGCGGTGTTGAATTACAACCTCGGACAGTATAATGAATCGGAAAAAGAGTTTGAAGAAACACTTTCCATCATTACTGCCAACAAACAAAATCAATCCATGGCGTATGCTATTGTAATGAACAATAAAGCCATCTTGTTTCAATCAATGGGACGGTATGATGCAGCGGCAAAATTGCTGGAAGATGCAATAAAATTACTCGGCCGATCAGAGCTGCGAAAGGCAACAGGTACTCCCAAATTTTTTTCCAACCTTGCCTTATTGTACCAGCAGATGGGAAAATATACAGAGGCGGAAAGAATTTATCAGGGTTTGGAAGCAAGGCTGGAAAAAGGAACTTCCAATTATGCTAACATGCTTAACAACCTCGCCATACTATACTTGGTAATGAAAAATGAAGATAAGGTGGAAACGATGTTGAAACAATCAGCTGGTATTTATAAAATTACTTTAGGAGAAACGAATCCTGCTTATGCAAAAGTGGTGAGTGACCTTGGCAATTTTATGCGCTATAAAGGCCGTTATGAAGAAGCGGCACCCATGCTGGAAGGTGTATTAAAAAGCCGGGAACTTTCATTGGGCATTAATCATCCTTTGTATGTACAATCGCAGGAAGACCTTGCTATTTTGTGGTGGAAGAAAAAGGATTATGCAAAAGCCTATTCTTTATATCATGATGTGCTGGATAAATCGCTTGATTTTATTAATAACTATTTTCCGCCAATGAGTGAGTCGGAGAAAACAAAATATTGGGATATTCTTTCTCCGAGGTTTCAGCGGTTTTACAGTTTTGCAACAGAAGCTGGTGCCAGCAATAAAGCTATCATCAATGATATGTTTGAATACCGGCTGGCTACCAAAGGGCTGTTGCTAAATTCTACCCGCAAAGTGAGCCAAAGTATATTAACAAGCGGTAATGAAAAATTAATAAATGATTACACCGCTTGGATTGATGCCAAAGAGCAGCTAACAGCTTTATATACTTATTCAAAGGAAGATCTGAAAGAACAGGCCGTTAATGTTGATTCATTAGAAGCAGCAACGAACGCTATGGAAAAAAGGTTATCGGAAAATTCAAAAGACTTTTCTCATTATTTTTTTACTAGCAAAATAACTTTTGCACAGGTGCAGAATAAATTGAAATCAGAGGAGGCGTTAGTAGAAATTATCAGGTTGAGAAATTATGAACAGGTATTTACAGACGGCTGCAGGTATCTTGCCTTAGTGGTAAGCAAAAAAAATCCACAACCTGAATTAGTCATACTGCCTGCCGGAACAGATATGGAAGGCAAGTTTTCCAAAACCTATCGCCTGTCCATGAAAAATAAAATTCCGGATGAAAAATCTTACACTAACTATTGGGCATTAATTGATCCGTTAGTAAAAGGGAAAAAGAAAGTTTATGTATCATTAGATGGAGTGTATAACCAGATAAATCTTAACACACTTAAAAAACCTGGCGGTGATTTTTTAATTAATCAGTATGATTTTGTGTTGCTGGGCAATGGTAGAGATTTAGTTATCAACGATAACAGAAAGGGAAATGCTGCCGGTAAAAAAGCAACACTGATTGGCTTTCCTGATTATGGTTCAGCTGCAATACCGCCATTGCCGGGTACAAAAACAGAGGTAAATGGAATAAATAAAATATTAAAATCATCCGGCTATTCTGTGTCGGAGTGGTTGCAGCAAGATGCTACAGAAAGCAATTTGAAAGCTGCGCAAAAAATGTCGGTGCTTCATATTGCCACGCATGGTTATTTTTTGCAGGATGTGGAAAAAGCAAGCTGGCCATTGGGTGTGCATGCAGACTATGCAAAAGATAATGTACTACTTCGCTCCGGGTTAATGCTGACCGGTGCTTCTGATGCCGATAAAAAAAATGCCGGGCTTGAAAATAAAAGTAATGGTATTATTACTTCTTATGAAGCAATGGATCTGGATCTGGCAGGAACTAATCTAGTAATATTGAGTGCCTGTGAAACAGGGCTGGGCGAAATAAAAGCAGGGGAAGGTGTTTATGGTTTGCAACGGGCTTTCTTGGTGGCAGGTGCCGAAGCTATCATTATGAGCCTTTGGAAGGTAGATGATGCTGCAACAGATTTATTGATGAATAGTTTTTATAACAACTGGGTAAAAAACCATGATAAGCAAAAAGCTTTTAAACTTGCACAGGTAGAACTAATGACAAAATATAAAGAGCCTTTTTATTGGGGAGCTTTTGTAATGATGGAAGATTGAGGAGTAAATACTACAAAAGATAAATAACTAAAGGCTACATTAAATTAGCCAGCCCGATATTAACCCAACTGCCTTTTATACAACTGCACCGCATTTTCAAATCCTAAGTACAACGCATCACAAATAAGTGCATGGCCAATGCTAACTTCATCCATCCAGGGTATGTGTTGTTTCAAGTATTTTAAGTTTTGCAAATCCAAATCATGGCCGGCATTTACACCTAAATCAAGTTCTTTTGCTTTTGTAGCAGCTATCACATAGGGAGCTACAGCTAATTCCTTGTTGCCAAGTGCATATTGCTTTGCATAGCCTTCAGTGTATAATTCAATTCTATCTGTTCCGGTTGCTGCGGCACCTTCTACCATTTTAATATCAGGGTCAACAAAAATACTGACACGGATACCTGCCTTTTTAAAAACAGAAATAATACTAGTGAGATAATCTTTATTTTTTATAGTATCCCAGCCGTGGTCACTGGTTAATTGACCTAAAGTGTCTGGCACTAAGGTTACTTGATTAGGTTTTGTTTCTAACACCAAGTTAACAAATTTTTGTTCGTTACAGTTACCTTCTATATTAAACTCAGTGGTGATTATCTTTTTTATCTGCCGCACATCGTCGTAGCGGATATGCCGTTCATCGGGGCGTGGATGCACTGTTACTCCATCTGCACCGAATCGTTGTACATCTTTCGCAGCTTTTACCACATCAGGATTAGTGCCACCCCGGGAGTTACGCAACGTTGCAATTTTGTTGATGTTGACGGAAAGCTTTGTCATTTTGTAAATAGAATTTTAAGATAGTTAATTATAAGTAAACCAGACATCCCACGCCTCACAACTTTCACCCGATTTCAAATAAACCCTCTACAATTCTTTGCACCACATTTACAGGGCAGTGTACCTTCGTGGTGTGTTTCGCCATAGTCGCAGGTAAGTTCTTCGCCTTTTTTTATATTTCTCAGTGTATAATACTCTACTAGACGATAAGCTCTTCGCATATAGGTATTAGGCCCGCAGGAGTGGTTGATGTGCCGCAATTCATTACTGTTCACACTGGCATCTAAGGCAATAGGGTCGTTATCAAACTCTACCATAAATAGCACATTACCGGGTTGCAGTTTGACTCTTCGCTGTGCTTCTTTGTAGCTGATGATTTCGCCATCTATATTCCCGATTTTTTTACGGGCAGGAATATTGGTGAGTGCATAAGCACCAATCCCGGCTATTTTACTTTTCTTCTTCTGTACAGGATAATGCAGTTTGCTCATGTGTCAAAAATACGAATAGATTGCAAAGAGATGAAAGAGAAATACATTTGCTGCTAATTGTCTTTTTGTTTCAAAGCTCCATCCAAGTATGGTCAGCCAATAATTTTACCCCTGCAATAAATTTTTTATAGGGGCCGCTCTTGCCCCATTCTTTCGGCGATACTAATGATAAAGTAAAACTATCATCATGCTTTTCGTAGAGATAATATACTTGGCCGATATTGGGTTTAAAAGAAAGTTTCGCACTGTAAATTGTTAAAGAAAGCTCTTTACGTTTTTGTATTTCATGTGCCTGCAGTGCCAACAGCTCTATTTGTTTTCGTATTTGATCCAGCTGCATATTGGTTTGCTCTTCCATGGCGGTAAGAGCTTTATGTTTTATCACCCCTTCTTTGGTGGCTTTAATTACTGCACCTGAAACAGAAGCAGAGTAGGGCAGCACACTCATTTGCTTGTGGTATATCTCAGCATTGGTATAAGTAGTACCATCTTCCTTTGCCCCCTGCTGTGTTACTTTTAAGTAGCCATTAGGCAATATTTCATGCACCACATGCAACGTAACTTCTCCCTTTTTATAAAAATGAATTTCAAAACTGATGCTATCGAGAAACCTTACTTGTACTTTATCCGCCAGATCATGATTATCAAAATCATTCAAGTCGCCATCAGCATTTATTTTATAGCTGGCTGCAAAAGCTTGGTTTTCTAGTGTTACCCAGTTGTGGTAAATGGTTAGCTCTTTTTTACTAGCCAATCCGTTAGGCAGGTCGGCTACAGGCTCCACCTTGTAAATACCGCTTTTAGGTCTATCGCCATGTTCGTAAGTTCCTTTTTCAGGAAA
>JANORJ010000602.1:0-10674 GCA_031415255.1 Chitinophagaceae bacterium
GCACTCAAAATAACCGGCTTCACCTTTATCACAATTATTGCATTGGCTTTTCTGATACCAGTTGTTTTCAAAAAACAGGTGCAGGCTTTAGTAAAAAGAGAACTTAATAAGAACTTAAATGCAAAAATTGATTTTACTGACGTAAAGCTGTCTTTGTTTCGCCATTTCCCCAAAGCTACTATCACTATTAAAGGGCTTACTATTGTTGGCAAAGATATTTTTGCCAGCGACACACTAATCGCCGCAGAAAAAATAGATGTTACGGCAGGCCTCTTCAGTGTGCTGAAAGGAAAGGATATAAAAGTGTATGGAGTATATTTTCAATCGCCCCGTATTCATATCCTAGTAAAGAAAAATGGCCTTGCCAATTATGATATTGCAAAGAAAAGTATAGACACTACTTCTTCGTCAGATACCTCTGCATCCAACCTTAAAATATCATTGACAAAATATCAAATCAACAATGGCTACTTAGTGTATGACGATAAGCAAGCTAATACCTATACAGAATTAAAAGGGCTGGAACATAAAGGAAGTGGCAATTTAACCACAGACGTATTTACTCTTTCTACTTCCACCCAAGCAGCCTCTGCCTGGTTTACACAAGATGGCATCCCCTATCTAATCAATACAAAAACTGATATTGATGCGGACATTAAAGTTGATAACAAAACTAATACTTACACTTTTAAAACCGATGATGTAACGTTAAATGCCTTAAAGTTATCTACAGAAGGATTTGTACAGATGATAAATGCACAGACATTTAAGATGGATATAAAATTCAAATCGCCAACCAACAACTTTAAAGACATTCTTTCGATGGTACCGGCGATGTACACCAAAGATTTCTCCACAATAAAAACCAGCGGGGATGCTATTTTTAATGGCTTTGTAAAAGGAACATTTTCGCCAGAGCAAATCCCTGCTTATGATATAAACCTGCAGGTAAAAAATGGCTCTTTCCAATACCCGGATTTACCAAAGCCAGTAAAAAATATTCAACTATCTCTTCGTGCAGTAAATACCGATGGCGGTCCCGATAATTCAGTAATTGATATTTCCAAAGGACACTTGGAAATGGATAACGAACCTTTTGATTTTCATTTTACCTATAAAAATCCGGAGACCATTCAATTTATTGATGCAGGAGCAAAAGGTAAATTAGATTTATCGCAGGTTACTAAATTCATCAAATTAGAAAATGGTACAAAGCTTAGTGGCCAGGTATGGGCTGATGCTTTTGTAAAAGGTCCGATGAAGGCATTACAACAACAAGTTGGCGCCTTCACAGCCGGTGGTTTCTTTGATATAAAAAATCTTTTTTACTCGGATAACAATTTTCCACAACCCATAAAAAACGGAAACATAAAAGCTACGTTGCAAAACAACGGTGGCATCGCTGATAACACCACTATCAATATTTCAGCTGGCCATATTGAAGTCGGAAACAATCCGCTTGACTTTACCTTGCAATTGCGCAACCCAGTTTCTTCAGTTGATTTTTCGGGTCATGCAAAAGGGAATTTCAATCTGGACCATATAAAACAATTTACCAAACTGGCGTCCGGTACTGCCATCAGCGGTTTGCTAAATGCTGATGTTGATTTTGCAGGAAGTCAATCAGCTATTAATAAAGGCGAATACGATAAAATAACATTGAATGGTACAGCCGGGCTATCCAACATTAATTACAAAGCAACTGAATATCCAAACGGCATTAGTATTCCTACAGCACAATTGGTATTCAATACCAAAAATGTGACGCTAAATAATCTTACCGGAAAATATCTTAACACCAACTTTACTGCAAATGGCACGATGAGCAACCTAGTTGGCTATGCCATGCAGGGACAAACATTAACCGGCAATCTAACTGCAACTGCAGATAATATGAACCTGAATGATTGGATGGGTACACCAGCTACTACTACCACGGCAGCTGAAAGCCCCGCTGCCACTACAGGCAACAGTGGAAAACCATTTCTTGTTCCGGCTGATATAAACTTTACCGTTAATACCACTGTGCAGCAGTTAAAATATGATAAGGTTGATTACACCAACATAAGCGGCGCATTAATAATGGCTGATGAAAAAGCAACACTCCAAAATATAAAAACCGACGCATTGGATGGCACCGTTGTTATAAATGGCTCCTACTCTACCAAAGTCAATAAAGTAAAACCCGATATCAGCCTGAGCTATGATATTAAAAATATGGATGTGCAGAAAGCATTTCTTTCTTACAATACGATGCAGTCGCTGATGCCGATTGGAAAATTCCTGTCAGGCAAATTACATTCCCAACTTTCAATGGTTGGTAATCTTGACGGACAGATGATGCCGCTTTTAAATAGTCTTACCGGCAAAGGCAACCTGTTGATGCTGGAAGGAGTGCTGGCAAAATTTGCTCCGTTGGAAAAAATAGCAGCTGTATTGCAAATAGACAGATTAAAATCAATCAGTGTAAAAGACATAAAAAACTATATCGAATTCAGTAATGGCAAAGTGATGGTGAAACCTTTTACTATCAAAATACAGGACATTGAAATGGAGGTGGCCGGCTTTCATGGTTTCGACCAATCCATAGACTATGCCATCAAGATGAAATTGCCAAGAAGTTTAATGGGAACAAAAGGGAATACCCTTGTTAATGACCTTGTAGCAAAAGCAAATGCAAAAGGAGTTCCCGTTACAGCAGGAGATATAGTAAATCTTAGTCTGAAATTAACCGGGAGCATCAGCAACCCTTCGGTATCTGTGAATCTAAAAGAAGTGGCTGGAGATGCAATGAAAGAAATAGAAAACCAGGCTAAAAATTTTGCACAGGCTAAATTAGATAGTGCAAAAAAGAAAACAATGGATTCATTGAATGTGATAACAAAACAAGCCCAAGACAAGGCAAAGGAAAAACTGGCCGATGCCGGTATTGATACCGCCAACCTGTCTATAAAAAATGCCAAAGACACGTTGAAGAAACGAGTTTCAGATACGCTGAAGAAAAAAGTAATAAAGAAATTGTTTCAGAATTAAATTACAGGTTTCTCAAAAATTCAAAAGACCCTTGAAAAGTCAAGAGTCTTTTGAATTGGTCGGGACGACAAGATTCGAACTTGCGACCCCCAGACCCCCAGCCTGGTACGCTACCGGACTGCGCTACGTCCCGAACATTAAAACATTAACAGGGAAACAAAAGTAAGGCATTTTACCATTTTTCAGTACCGAAAACAACCTTTAACTTCGCCCCTTAATGACAATACTCATTAAGCAAGCCAAAATCGTTGACCCCCACTCTCCTTTCAACGGACAAATAATTGATATTTTTATTGACGATGGAATCATTACTCAAACAGGTAATGCCATTGCTGCTACGGCTGACAAGGAAATAAACATTCCGGGTCTTCATGTATCTCCCGGATGGGTGGATGTGTTTGCCAACTTTGCTGACCCTGGTTATGAATTTAAAGAAACATTAGAGACAGGTGCAGCCGCTGCGGCCGCAGGTGGCTACACTGATGTGATGGTGATTCCCAACACCAATCCCACTATTCATAACAAAGCCGGTGTTGAATACATTGTTCAGAAAAGCAAAACCTTGCCAGTCAACATTCATCCCATAGGTGCCATTACAAAAAATACCGATGGAAAAGAACTGGCTGAAATGTATGACATGAAAGCAAGTGGTGCCGTAGCTTTTGGAGATGGAATAAACTGTGTGCAATCCGCAGGATTATTAGTGAAAGCATTGCAATATGTAAAAGCTTTTGACGGCATATTAATACAAATGCCGGATGATAAAAGTATTAATCCGCATGGATTGATGAATGAAGGAATTATTTCTACCCAATTAGGCTTGCCCGGAAAACCAGCCATGGCCGAAGAACTGATAGTAGCAAGAGATATTAAATTGGCGAGGTATGCAGAATCTAAATTGCATTTCACCGGAGTGAGCACTAAAAAATCGTTGGAATATATTAAAAGAGGAAAAGATAGTGGCGCCGGTATTAGTTGTTCCATCACACCTTACCATTTATTCTTTTGTGATGAAAACTTGACAGCATATGATACAAACCTGAAAGTAAATCCACCACTTCGCAATAAGGAAGATAGAACTGCTTTGCAAAAAGCAATTAGTGATGGCACGGTAGATTGCATCGCCTCCCACCATCTGCCGCATGAGTATGACAGCAAAGTGCTGGAGTTTGAATATGCCAAATTTGGAATGATAGGATTGGAAACAGCGTATGCAGTTTTACAGACGGCTGCTCCTTCAGTTTCGCCAGAAAAATGGGTAGCACTTTTATCCATCAACCCCCGCAAAATATTTGGATTGGAACAAGCTTCTATAAAAGAAGGAAGCAAAGCATCACTAACATTATTTGACCCGGAAAAGAAATGGACGGTTACTGAAAAAGACATTTATTCCAAATCAAAGAATTCTCCATTTATTGGAAAAGAACTGACCGGTAAAGTAGCAGGCATTATAAATGGCGAAAAAATTATATTGCCGTAATACCACGAAGAATGAAAGTATCCCCACTAATTAAAGGAATAATAACGGCAGTTGCTATGATTAGCTTCTCACTGATTGCTTATTATTTTATACCAGAAAAATCTGCCTTACATTACCTGGTGTATGGAATATATGCGTTAGGCATATGCTGGGCATTAATTGCTTACCGTAATTCAGCTGCTTTCACTGGGAAATTTGCAGACAGTTTCAATACTGGATTCAGGTGTTTTATTGTAGCCACACTAATGATGACGCTGTATAGTTTTACTTTTAATAAAATGCATCCTGAATTTGCTGAAGAGGCTGCTCAGCTATTTAAAGAACAGCAACTAACTCAAAAAGACAACTCAAAAACACCTGCCGAAATCGATGTTGAAGCCAACCGGTATAAAAATGGCTATGCAATGGCGATTGTTTATGGCTCTATTTTCGGATATTTGATAATTGGTGCGGTGGTAACAGCTGCTGCATCTGCACTTTTAATCAGGAAAAAATAAAAATGGACTTATCCATCGTCATACCACTGATAGATGAAGCAGAATCGCTGCCTGAATTAACGGCATGGATAGAAAAAGTAATGAATGAAAACCATTACAGCTACGAAGTCATTTATGTGGACGATGGCAGCAGTGATAACTCCTGGGAAGTAATTGAACAGCTACGATCAAAAAATCCATGTATAAAAGGCATTAAGTTTCAACGCAACTATGGTAAGTCTGCCGGACTTAGTGAAGCCTTCCGGGCTGCCACCGGTGATGTGGTAATAACAATGGATGCCGACCTGCAGGATAGCCCCGACGAAATACCTGAATTACGAAGAATGATTGTGGAAGATGGCTATGATATGGTAAGCGGTTGGAAAAAGAAACGCTACGATAATACACTCACCAAGAATATACCTTCTAAATTTTTTAATGCAGTTACCCGAAAAGTATCTGGTATTAAATTGCATGATTTTAATTGCGGATTAAAAGCCTATAAGAATAAAGTAATAAAAGGTGTAGAAGTATATGGCGAAATGCACCGCTACATTCCTGTGCTGGCCAAGTGGGCTGGGTTTAAAAAAATCGGTGAAAAAGTGGTCGAACACCGGGCAAGAAAATATGGCAAATCAAAATTTGGCTGGAGAAGATTTGTGAATGGATTTTTAGATTTACTTTCCATCACCTTTGTTGGAAAATTTTCTAAACGTCCCATGCACTTTTTTGGTTTGTGGGGTTCTCTTTTCTTCCTTATAGGGTTGGGTATTTCTATATATTTAATTGTATCAAAAATTATAGATTCCAATTTTGCACTGACCAACCGGCCTGGGTTTTACCTGGCATTAACTTCTCTTATCGTGGGTATGCAATTATTCCTGGCAGGATTTATTGGCGAACTAATTTCCCGCAATTCGCCAAGCCGCAATGCCTATTTAATTGAAACGAAAACTGGTTTGTGATGGCTAAAGTCATCATCATAGGGCCGGCCTATCCCTTACGGGGCGGCGGAATGACCACTTTCAATCATCGACTGGCAAAAGAATTTACTGCACAAGGACATGATTGCCAGATTTATTCTTTTTCCTTACAGTATCCATCTTTTTTATTTCCCGGCAAATCGCAGTATAGCGATGAACCAGCCCCGAAAGGAATTACTATCAAATCTGTAATCAATTCCATTAACCCATTCAACTGGATAAAAATTGGCAACCGCATAAAAAAAGAAAAGCCGGATATAATTATTGTCCGCTTTTGGTTGCCACTAATGGGGCCTGCATTAGGTACCATATTAAGAAAAGTAAAGAAAAATAAGCATACAAAAGTCATTTGTCTCGCCGATAATGTAATACCACATGAAAAACGGATTGGCGACAAACCATTCACCAAATATTTTTTGAAAAGCTGCGATGCCTTTATTACCATGAGTGAAAAAGTGCTGAGCGATTTACGGTTATTTCAAAAAACAAAACCAGCAACATTAGTTGCCCATCCTTTGTATGATAATTTTGGAGCCATACAAACAAAGGAAGTTGCCAGAAAACACCTCGGCCTTCCGCAAGATGAAAAAATAATCCTCTTCTTCGGATTTATCCGGAAGTACAAAGGGCTTGATTTATTATTTGAAGCAATGGCGGATAAAGAAATAATAAAAGCAGGTATAAAACTATTAGTAGCTGGCGAATTTTATGAAGACGAAAAAAAATACCAGGAGCAAATTGACCGGCTGGGAATTAAGGAACAGCTGATATTAAAAACAGGTTTCATTACGGACAGTGAAGTAAAATACTATCTGTGTGCAGCCGATGCAGTGGTGCAGCCTTATCGCAATGCCACACAAAGCGGTGTTAGCCCCCTTGCTTATCATTTTGAAAAGCCAATGATAGTTACCAATGTCGGTGGCCTTCCAGCATTGGTGCCAGATGGAATAGCTGGATTAGTAACAGCCCCCACTCCTGCTGCTATTGCCAGCAGCATCATTAAGTTTTATCAATTAGGAGAAAGTTATTTTATTCCGCACCTTCGCATGGAGAAACAAAAGTATAGTTGGCCTATAATGGTTAACGCTGTTTTTGAGTTAGCAAAAGAGATACAGAAGTAACGATGAATAAAAAAATAAAGGATATAATCCAGTCATCCATTGACACCAAACAGCAACTGTTGCAAAACAATGAGCTATTGGCAACTATTGAAAACGTGGTAGCGATAATTACTACTGCATTTAAAAACAATAAACGGCTTTATCTGTGTGGCAATGGTGGCAGTGCCGCAGATGCACAACACCTTGCTGCTGAATTTTCAGGCCGGTTTTATTTGGACAGAAAAGCGTTACCTGCAGAGGCCTTACATTGTAACACCTCCTATTTGACATCGGTAGCTAATGATTATGGCTTTGATACAGTTTATTCAAGAATGATTGATGGCATTGGTCAGGCAGGTGATGTATTGATTGGACTTTCCACCTCCGGAAATTCTGCCAACATCATCAGAGCATTTGAAACTGCAAAAGAAAAAGGCATCATCACTATCGCATTTACCGGCATCACCGGCGGACAAATGAAATCACTCAGCGATTATCTTATCAATATCCCATCAACCGACACACCACGAATACAGGAAAGCCATATTATGGTGGGACATATTATCTGCCAGTTGGCAGAAGAAAACTATTTCAAGTAATAAATTGATGATGCAGAAACCTCTCCCCGATTTAAAATCAATTGATAAAAGCTGGACACTTTTTTTAGACCGTGATGGTGTGATAAATGAAGACAAAGTGGGTAGCTATATTTTTAATTCGGATGAGTTTATTTTCATGCAGGGTGCACCGGCTTTTTTTAAAAAATTAACGGAGCTATTCGGACATATATTTGTTGTTACCAATCAACGGGGTGTTGGCCGTGGGTTAATGTCGGAAGATGATTTAACGACCATTCATACAAAGATGCTGGCTGGCATAAATACTGCAGGAGGTAAAATTGATAGTATTTATTTTGCCACTTCTATTCACAACGATGATACAATGCGAAAGCCTAATCCCGGAATGGCATTGCAGGCAAAGGTAGATTTTCCTACTATTGATTTAGCAAAGTCCATTATGGTAGGCAACAAACTCAGCGATATGCTTTTTGGTAGAAATGCCGGGATGTTTACCGTATTTGTAGCCACTACCAACCCGGAAGTTGCTTTCCCCCACCCTGATATTGACTTTCGGTTTGGGTTGCTGGAAGATTTTGTCAAAGCTTTATAAATTTTTGCAAAATTTTGCTCCGCTTTTGGCGTTACTACCCCGTCTAATGAGCTGATTTAATATATTGATGGATAAAAACAAAGGGGTTGAGAATAAAATGCAACCCGGTCAGCCCGATGGTCATCTGTAATAAACTGTAACTTAGCCTGTAAATTCAAAACAATCCTGGTGAAAAAAATACTTGCAAAAATTTTTTTATTATCTCTATTTCTTCTCTCCTTTTCGGCGACACTATTTTCTCAAAAAATAACGTCGGCTGATTTGAAAAAATTGAGAGCCAAAGAAGATACTCTCATTGATTATTCTTACTACCTGAATACCGACACCCTTACTGAAGAAAGAATGGTATCCGACAGTGTGTTTACTAAAACATTGGTGAGAGCATTGCAAATAAAAAATTCTTTTTACTATCCTTTTGATTCAGTAATCGGCATATCAAAAATCTATGCTCCTGATACTTCCTTCCGCATTTTTACCTGGGTTATTTCTTATGATGACCATTATGCCCGGCAGCGAGGTGCCATACAACTTCGCACTGCCGACGGTTCTTTAAAATTGTTACCGCTGCGGGATGTGTCCGAATTTACCGACAAACCACTTGACTCCATTCGTACAAGGAATAATTGGATAGGTGCTATGTATTATAATATCATTAAAACGCAGTATAAAAATAAAAATTATTACACCCTCTTTGGTTTTGATAATAACAATGCCATGAGCAGTATTAAATGGATTGATGTATTAACTTTTAATGAAAAGAACGAACCATTATTTGGCGGCCCTTTCTTCACTTACGAAAAAGACACCATACCCAAACCAACGCAGTACCGTTTTGGTCTTGAATTTAAAAAAGGAGCAAGAGTATTGGTGAATTATATTGATGACCTTCAAATGATTTTGGTGGATCATTTAGTTTCGGAAAATGATGATACGGAACACCAGTGGACTTATGTGCCCGATGGCGACCAAGAAGGTTTTAAATGGGAAAATGGGAAGTGGGTACACATTGACAAAGTATTTACTTACAAACTACAAGATGGTCAGGCTCCCGTTGGCGACCCCATGCTTGATGCAAAAGGGAACAAAGACGAAAAGAAGCTACAGGAAAAAACAGATAAGAATAAGACTAAGGAGAAAGAAAAAATTCCGGTTAATTACGACAACTAAGCATCCCATTACGGTTTTTTACTTTCGAATTGCATTGGCTACTTCTTACTATAAAGGCTTCAATAAGCTTATAGTGTTGCAACAACTGAAACAAATGCCGAAGTAGTATCTTTACAGCCAATGGAGAAATTCACCACAAATATTCATCCACCTTCCGGTTTTTCGCTGGGGTTGAAGGAGTTATGGCAGTATCGTGAGCTGTTTTATTTCTTTACCTGGCGGGATATAAAGGTGAAATATAAGCAAACGTATCTTGGCATATTATGGGCATTGTTACAGCCATTGGGCATGATGATAATATTCACCTTACTCTTCTCCAAGAACTGGAAAATTGATACGACTCCGGTTCAATATCCAATATTTGTTTTAGCCGGTTTAATTCTCTGGAATCTTTTTAGCAGTTCCGTTTCTCATGCAGGAGAAAGTATGATACAAAATGCGAACATTATCAAGAAAATTTATTTTCCTAGGTTGATTATACCCGGTTCGTCTGTCCTTGTTGCCTTCTTTGATTTTTTAATGGGGCTTTTTATATTTCTGGTATTCTGTGTAATTTACAAACAAGCAGTACAGTGGTCTGCTATCTTTTATTTTACCGCAGGCATAGCAGTTATTTTAATCGCTGGTTTTGGAGCTGGTACTTTTTTAGCCGCATTGAATGTAAAATATCGTGACTTCCGTTATGTAACACCGTTTTTATTACAAGTATTATTTTTCTCCTCCCAGGTTATTTATCCCATTTCTTCCATACAACCAACATGGTTGAAATATGTGCTGGCAATAAACCCGGTAAATACCGCCATTGAATTATTTAGAGCTCCTTTATCAGGCACTACTGTTGACACTACTATTATTGCAATAGGATTGTCCAGTACACTGCTACTATTTTCAATTGGTTTATATTATTTCAGAAAAACAGAAGTATACTTCGCTGATCTTGCATAATGAAGCCTGCCATTGAAATACGAAACTTGGGCAAAGAATATACGCTGCATACATCAAACAGGTATGTAGCACTTCGTGATTTAATAACAGAGGCTGCAAAAAATGTTTTCAGCCCAAGCCGAAGCAAACCTGAAAAATTCTGGGCTTTACAAGATATAAACCTAGACATTATGCCCGGTGAAAGGGTAGGAATTATTGGAAGAAACGGCGCAGGCAAAAGTACTTTGCTTAAAATCATTAGCCGCATTACTCCACCCACCACTGGCTATGCCACCATCCGAGGAAGAGTTGGTAGTTTGCTGGAAGTTGGAACTGGTTTT
>JANORJ010000603.1:0-7846 GCA_031415255.1 Chitinophagaceae bacterium
AATGATAAGCAGCAATTTCTTCATATAGTTATTTTAGGAAGGTGGAAATTACAGAATTAGATGTAAAGGCGGGGTAATAAATGTTTCTATTAATCCAGGGATAATTCTAAAAAATTAACTTTCTTTGATATATGCTGGTAGTAATATTGAAACCATTGTTTCACCGTGACGAGGAATGTACTGGTATTTATTATGAAAATAATGCTGCTATTAATAATGCCATACGTTAACAAGCAGCAGCAAGATGGAGCCGCACCAATAAGTGCTGGTATGTTCTGTTAAGCAAATTAAACTATACTAAACTTTTCTTAACACTTAAAGGAAAAGCAGAAATATCCGGGATTTGCTTGGGCATTTTGATATTAGCACTACGGCCCGTTATCTGCATGTAAAAAGGGAACAGTTGGTGAATATTGAAAGTCCTTTGGATGGATTAATGTCAAAAGAGGATATATAAAAGTCTGTATTGAACGCACTGCCAATACAAAAAAACGAATACATTAATAAAATTTTGAAGAGCACTATCTTCATATGAACCATATTGCGCCACAATTTGAGGATCAGCTTCTTTACCCATTGCTATTTCCTGTGCTTCCGACATTAAAACTACCTGCTTTTTGACCGTAACGGGGTTTCTGGCACAATTGCTAAATGACAATATAAGTATTAAGAAAAAAGAAGTAGAAACTAGTTGCTATTTCATGTTTGGATGCATTAGTATGAATATAGTGTGGCGGATACAGGAATCCGGAATATATATAACCGGGATGCCACAATTAATGAAGAGGGCTTAATTCATGAAAATTTTTAAAAAAGCTAGCCTATTTGTAAGAATAGGCTAGTTGTGGAATAGAATGAACTATCCATCACATAAAATTAGAAGCGAAAGGCTATAATTATTTATTTACATCACTTATAAGAACTTTTAATTTTTTACCAGCTTTACTTCACCCTTATATTTTTTATCCAGCACCACTATTAAAGCTGGTTGAATGGTAGCCATAGTTTGCTCACCTTCTACAATTTTATAATTAAATAAAATAATACCATGCTGTTGTTGTAAGCTGATGGGAATAATCTCTGTTTTCGTTTGGGTTAGTTCACCAATCACAAATAATACGTATTGTGTTGAGAAATCAATAGGTGTTGGTTTATTACCCATAATTGGTGCCATTCCGAAAATGCTATCAAATTGAGTTTGAGTAGTGATCATTGGATTGAATGAATCTTGTTTCTGGTAATCATTTTTTACAAAATATCGCCTAGCTACGATATATGGAATATCAGAAGTTGTAATACCAGTAGTTGCTGCATCCGAATTGGTTGCATTTTTCGTGGTAGAAATTTTAGGACTACAGGAAATCAAAATGATACTTAGTATCCATAAATATTTTATACGCATAATACAGGTTTTAAAATTTTAATCAATTTTTTCGTGACAACTTATCTTCCGGTTGCTTTCCGGAAAATATCTTTTTATGATGGCATACAATGTAGGGTCATATTTTTTTAATTCAGCCCTGGTACTTATTTCATTATGAATACCATCTCCGGGAATAACTTTTGCATTCACATTAAACCAATCCTGCACTCCTTCAGCAAAATATTCTTCCACGTTTGTAGCTGCATAGGTATTTTTCCAAAGGCCGTTAGCTGTTGCTTTATTCAAAGCCTGCTGAAGTTCGTTATCAATATTGCTATCTATAAAACGAATACCCAACCCATGGATACTGTGTGCAAATTCATGAATAAAAATATCCTCGTTATAGTATCCATCTATACTTTTATCGAAACATAAAATATTTTCTTCTGCACAGCTGCTTACCGGAAGTTCTACGGTGGCTCCAAATCCCCGTCCTCTTGTATTCCAATTAATACCCTCCGATTGTGAAGGATCGTTCCAGTTTCGGTATTCCGGCATATCAGTAGTTACTTCGTCTTTAGCCATTATAGCAATGCGAATTTTATTTGCTATCATTTTCTTCAATATATCTTCCCGAAAAGAAACCATATGTTTCACCTTCTTTTGAACGCTGAACAAGGCTTCGTCCGACACTTTTACCGAACTTACAATCGCAACTCCCCTGGCATCTAAATATTTTTGATAAAAACTATCAAGCCCCATTTCGCTGGGTGGGGATGATATGACGGTATCATTATTTTCTATGCCGGACTTTAATGAAACTGTAAGTGGTTGGGAACTCGAATATCTTTTCTGATTGCAGCTGGTAACAAACAATACGAATGTTATATATAGGATATAAAAACTCAATTTCTTTTCCATCTAAATAAGATTTTTCTTTTAATTACACTCTGCATTCCATTTGGGGTCTAATGTAGTTCCATATATTTTAATACATTCATTTGGAGAAGTGGGCCAGGTTTTTTCTACCACAGCTTTCCATGGTTCCCAGGCCAAGCCTGTTGCCTCCCTTATATAGAGGTAAACTTGCGAAGCATCAGCAGGTATTTTATACACTTTCCGCCAGCCCATTGTAAGCCCTTGCTGGTCTTGAGCTATAACTACTTTGCCATTTTGCTTATAGCTCAAATAAATCCAAGCTGTATAAGCACCACCCTGTGAAACGGTTAATTCATTTTGTTTGGCAATCATACTACCCACTTCAGGACAATCTAACTTATAGTTTGGATTAAAAACGGTGCCATACGCTGTATAGCATAAAAAAGTAGGAAGGTTTAAGGTTAATGGTTGTTTGATAGGTCTCCAGGTGCCGTCCCAAAACTGGCCGTGTACATAAATTCTGGTAGCGTTATAAGGAATTTCTATTACTTCATCTCTTCCGGTATTAAGATCCTGTGTAGTTTTTGTAATGGTTCGTACATCTGGATTAAACCCCGTTTTATCAAGATCTGCGGTGTAGGTTAAAGAAAATTTTGCTACATAACCTGCCTGGCAATAAAATCTTACTTCACCATTAACCTTGGGTTCTGTAAGTTTAAAACTTTTGCTGGCTGATTCCATAAATGCCATAAAAAATATATCTCTTCCGCTTACCTCGGATAAAACATTTGGTAAACTTATATACTCCGTCATTGCTTGTCCCAATTTCATTTTAAGCATGGGCTCCACTTTGGTAGCTTCCACTACCCGAACACCTTCAGTAGTACCCACTACAATAATAAGTACAGCGGCTGCAACTGGTGCAGCTACGGCAGAAGCCCAGGCAACCGCAGCTTGTCCTGCTGTTGCCCCCGCAAAAGCAGCTCCTATAGTTACCACTTTTGAAATGCCAGTGCTTGTTGTTGAAATTATCAGTCCCACAACTGTAGATAAGGCTATTGCCGAACCACCAACTGTAGCGGCTGTAGTACCAATAGCAATTAGGTTGGCCACTTTATCAGCACCGTTCGCAAATACAGATTTTAAACCGGCTTTTACCATTATATCCTGGGGAGGAGAAGGCTTAGAATATAATTGCATTTGATCTAGTCCGCCTAATCCACAACCAACGGGCGGCTTATAGCCATCAGCTTTGTATTGGCAATAATCAGCATCCCATTTTCTATATTCATTTAATATAGCGTTTGCTGTTCTTATTTTCAGGCTTCTAAAAAGTTGAGTACTCCATTGATTAAGCGCCTTACTCTCTTCATCTAATTGATTTTTTTTTACTTCATTCATTACAAGCACAGCAAGCAATCCTTGTACTCCTCCCCGCACCTTACCATTTGGATTTCCTATTTCGGAGATCACTTTATCGGCATCTATTAAATTATTATCAGCATAATAAACTTCCGCCGCCTGCAAACTTAATCTTGCGAAAATTTTACCAAGATTGGAGTTAACATCAATTCCGTACTGGGCTTCCAAAACATTCATGATTTTGGCTTCATACCCTAGTCCTCTGGGAAAAATTTGGCGGATGGCCACCACTTTAGCTGGTTCCGTGTTTGCAAAAACAGGAGAAGAACTGAGTAAAAAAGAAAGGGTAATGAATAATAGGGATGTAGATCTTTTAAGTGTTCGTTCCATTTTATTAAGTTTTGATTGGTAATGATATAATTATTGGTTGTTATGGTTTATGGATTTTTCTACTTAGTGTTCAAAAGTGGGCTTAAGCTGTCTGCTTTCAATTCCCTTAATTCTTTTATTAAAAAATACGATTACAAAAACGATCAACAACAGGGCAATTATAATAAGGATGAGAGGCATTCGGTTTTTTCTTATCTGCATGTTAGCCCCCACAATAAAAATTTTTATAGGTGTAATTTAAATCCGGAAGTATGGATCATACAAATTTTGCGGCTGACAATGAGTGGACAGCCTGCTGACAAAAACCTGACAAGGCTTGAAACAACCTTTTTAGGACACCTATGGATATAGAATATACATTAAAGATTAACCATCAGCTCTTCAAGATTGGCATTAAGGTCTACTTGAAACCGTTGCCGCAATCGCTGGCGGGATTTGTGAACACTATCGGCGGAGATACCTAGTATTGATGCTATTTGTTTAGTGGTAAGCTGAAGGCGGATTAATGCGGCCGTTCTTTGCTCACCCACTGTAATGTCAGAAAATTTGTCCTTCAGCTTTTTAAAAAAATCAGGATAGATCGTTTCAAACAGGGTTTTGAATTTAGACCAGTCTTGCTCAGTTAAGATTGTATGCTGACTAAGCTCAGAAATAATAGCATTTTGTTCGGTGATAGCGGCTTTATCTTTTATCTGCATTTGCAGCCTTTCAATTAGATTTGTTTTTTCAATCAAATTATTGGTAAACATTTTCATTTGTTCTTTTGCTAGCACCATTTCCTGTTCCACTTTCTCTATTTTTATTTTTTCTTTCAACCGTTTACGGTTTAAAAATAAAAGTATGATCAAAAACAAAAGCACAATGCCTGCGATAATAATATTCCTAAGTAAAAGCTGAGATTCTTTTTCCTTATTTAGCTTTTGAATATTAAAGCGGCTTACCTCATCATTTAATCGTGCCTTTGAAATAGCGAGACTGCTGGTGGCCACTTCTTTTTCGAGTGAGTCGTTCAAGGCTTTATATCGATCGTTGTAATAAAAGGCACTGTCGTAGTTTCGAATTGCCCGGTAAACCTGTGTGAGGGTATGATAGGTATCTCGCAGGTAGGGGTCGTTGGGCCATAGTCCCAGCAGCCGTATGGATTCTTTGGCCTCCGCCAATGCAGTAGAATTTCTTCCCATTACCAGGCTGGCTTTTGCCATCCATTGCGATGCATTGGCTGCTTCGTTGTAAATGCTATCTTTTTTGTGTTGCAGGTAATCGATGGAAAATAGGACATAGGCTGAGTCCATATTTTTTTGCGCAAAAATGATCCTACCAATATTACCCAGCACTTTGGAAGTTAATAATGTATCCTTGTTTTGGGTGGCTAATTGTAATGCTTTTTGGTAATAGGTATGGGCAGAATCATGCAGGTTCATACTATAGAAGCAAGTGCCTATTGTAATTAAAGCTTTTATTCTGTATTTATAGGGATCTGTATAATCCGTTTCATAGTTCATTTTTTTCCAGGCTTCAATTCCTTTTTTTGCATAGCCGATACTTTCATCGTATTCTCTTACCTGGTATAGCAGTTCTGCCAATGAAGTATATACAGGAGGCTCCACAGGATAATTAGCTTTTTCAAAAAGGTCTACTCCGCTTTTGGAATACATCACTGCCCAGCTTGTTTCTCCAAAATGAATCATGCGCCTGGCAGAGTAAAAGCTCACCCAGCCGGTGAGAACATCACCGTCTATATGGTAGGCGGCATTAAGGGCATCGGCATATAGCCTTATTAGCTCTCGCTTTATAGGTATGAGCTCTTTAGATGTACGGTCTTTGTATTTATTGTACCCTGCAAATTTAGCATACAAAAAATCCGCTTTTATCATGCTGAAATAAACAATGAATGGATATCCTTTTGCTTTTTTGGATGCTTTTAATGAATCTAAAAAACCAAATGCCCGTAATGAATCTGCTTCTACAAGCTGGTTGGTGAGACTCCCCAAGCTGTTCACTTCATTCAACTTGCCTTTCCTTAATATGTCTGCCCACTCCTCCACCTGCAAACCCAGTTTTGTTTGTGCAGGGGCAATACAGCATATTGACAGGAAACCAATAAGGATACTAAGACGGCAGATACTCTTTTTTCTGGAACCCATAAAAAGTAACTAAAATAGTAAAATAAATATTTCTAAAATCATCTGCTTAGCTTTTCATCTCATTATCCTCTTCTTTTTAACAACAAAAAAATGGCATTTTGATGATAATTAGTATTTGCAGAATTTTCATTTCAATTTTCCGCAACTGTCAACCGAGCAATCATTTGTATATTTGCTGCTTGCTAATTTTTTAATTATGAGCAGAAAAGGAAAAGTGCTGGTGGCGATGAGTGGCGGTATTGACAGTACCGTGGCCGCCCTGATGCTTAATGATGAAGGCTACGAAGTGGTGGGCATTACCATGAAAACATGGGACTATGCCGCCAGTGGTGGTGGTAAAAAAGAAACCGGCTGCTGCAATGTGGACAGCTTCAACGATGCAAGACAGGCAGCCGTAGAGCATGGTTTTGCCCATTATATTTTAGACATACGGGAAGAGTTTGGCGATTTTGTGATCGAGAATTTTGTAGATGAATATATCGCCGGCAGAACACCGAACCCCTGTGTGCTTTGCAATACACATATTAAATGGAGGGCTTTATTAAAAAGAGCCGATGCATTGGGTTGCGAATTTATGGCGACCGGTCATTATGCAAAAATTCGTCAACATGATAACGGACGATTTGTTGTAAGCAAAGCCATTGATGATACAAAAGATCAGAGTTATGTACTCTGGGGATTGCAACAGGATTTATTGAGCAGAACATTATTACCATTAGCCCCGTTTCGCAAAACAGAAATTCGCCAAATGGCATTGGACTATGGCTATCCTGAACTGGCTAAGAAAAGTGAGAGTTATGAAATCTGTTTTGTCCCTGATAATGATTACCGTGGTTTTTTAAAACGCCGGGTGGAGGGATTGGAAGAAAGAGTAGCCGGTGGCAACTTCGTTGACAAGCATGGAAAAATTTTGGGTAAGCATAAAGGCTATCCATTTTATACAATTGGACAACGCAAAGGCTTGGACATTACTTTTGGCAAACCCGTTTTTGTAACAAAAATTGACCCTGAAAACAACACCGTCATGCTGGGCGATGAAGATGATCTGGATCGCAATGAAATGACTGTCGGTAAAATTAATTTGATGAAATACGACAGCATTACCCCGGGTATGGAAGCAACGACCAAGATCCGTTACAAGGACAAAGGAGCATTGTCGAATATTTATCCATCTGAACTTATCAATAACACAGCTACAGTTCGATTCTACGAAAATGTAAAGGGCATTGCTCCGGGCCAAAGTGCCGTTTTTTATGAAGGGGATGATGTAATCGGTGGAGGCATCATTCAGCGGTAATACCGATTGTGCATCCGTAATAGCCAATTGCATTGGACTAAACGCCTGCTACATCGGCATTATACCAAAACAGGGAGTACTATTTATAGTTTTAAAACGGTATAATTTGCAGGCTTACAGCAACTTGCAACGCCTTAATTTTCGTTTTTACAGACTGATTTTCAGGCAATAAAGCCTTTACTAATACGTTTTATAGCGGGAGAACTATTATTCCCCGCTTTTTGTTTGTAGCTTTATTTATTCAACCTAGCCCAAAAAGGCGAAGTTGAAAGCATCCAAACACCCTGATAAACAGTATATAACCGAACAAACTTTGTATCCGTAAATACAGAAAGACCACTTATGAGACTTCTATCCATCTCCCGTTTAAGCCTTTTGGCTATTGTTATTTCTTCTTTTTTTTCATGTAAT
>JANORJ010000604.1:0-4037 GCA_031415255.1 Chitinophagaceae bacterium
GTGTTTTGAATGTAGGGGGCATAAATATCTAATAAGGCTTTGGAATCGGCTGGGGTGGCAAGACGTAAGACTGTCATAGTATGCTAAATTAAGGGCAAATTTCATTTCAATCTTTAGGCTGAAATGGCTATTTTTGCCGCCCGAATGCCGCAAAGCAAGATTGGGAATGCGGGGGTAGCTCAGCTGGTTAGAGCATCGGATTCATAACCCGAAGGTCGGCAGTTCAAGTCTGCTCTCCCGTACAGAAGAAGCTCCTTTTTTAGGAGCTTTTTTGTTTTATAAAAGGCCTCGATTACTTCTTTGTAAAAATAAAATCCCCGCCCACATGCCCGGCCAGCTCTAAAGTTCCATAGCGGGGTTCTGTCTTAGTCTCCGTCATCACCGCTTCAATTATCTGGTTGATGAACATCTTTTGCGCCGTCAGGAATTTCTCTTTGTTTTCGCTTAGTGCTTTTACAAGGTATTTCATAAACACACTTTTATCCGGTACTTCGGTATCATTACCAGAGGTGATGGCAACCCGGCTGATTTTCTGGTTCATTTGCTGAACTACTGAAGGTGTGTCTCCTTCTTTCTTGTTCAAGTCAAGCCCCCTTGTTTTAAATACAGAGCCGGAGAAACAGGCATCGGTGATTAATAAAGTATGACGGGCAGGAAGCTTGGCAATTAAATCCAAAACAACTTTGTTGGGCAACCACGTAGTAGGATTATCTAATTTCGCATCAATTAGCATCCAGTAACCTTTCTTTTCTTTTTCTACCCAAAGGCCATGACCGGCATAAAAGATGACGAGGTTATCTTCCGGCAGTATTATATTGGTCAATTCTAATAATTGTCGCTTTACATCATTTACTGCCGGATTGAACAGGGTGATAATGTTTGCTTCGGAATAGTTATACTGATTTTTAAATATTAATTTCAGCTTTACTGCATCTGCCACAGGATTATCCAATGATGGAATATTATTATCCGTATAATTTTGTGCCGCTATTAGCAAGGCATAGTTTTTCCCTTCTTTTGCTTGCTTTTGTACAATGCTTTCTCCGGATTTTTTTTCAATTTCAAAAACTTGCTGACTTTTATTACCAGCTGCGTCGGTAGCTGCTATAGATACTTTATTAAGCCCAGTTTTTAAAGTTACTTCTCCCCAAAAATCGCCGCCGGGTTGCGAGTAAACTGGCTGCCCATTAATAGTTACAGCTTTAATTCCGGAAGGGTCAGTTGCAAGCCCTTTTATCATTGCAGTTGTTCCGGTTGATGTAACTATCAATCCTCTTTGTGGAGACGGCTCGAGCAGGTTGATAACGGGTGGAATTTTATCTGCCAGTGTTCCTTTTGCAATAACTGATTCAAGATTTGCCAATGCCGTTATTGCTGGTTTATAATCGGGATAGGACAGTAGGGAAATTGTATAATTGTCCTTTGCTTTCTCAAATTGTTGCAGACCGGCGTAAGCATCACCCATGAGTTTATACACTTTCCATTTGTCAATAAAAAGCGTCTCCATGCCTTCCAACATTCCCTCGAATTTCTTAGTAAGGGAACTGTCCAAATTAATAAGAGCCTGGGTATAATTTTTCTTGTTTATATCGACAATAGCCAGGTAATAGTACAGGTCATTTGACATAGAAAAATATGGTGATTGCCGGAACATATTATAATTTTCGATTGCCGCTTCGTTCTTACCCAACTGGGCGTAGGCAATGAACTTTAACTTCAACCCAGCTGGTAAGGTATCACCGGTATTTAGTAGCTGCAACGCCTTGTTATACTCACCCTGCTCCTGGTAAACCCAGATTCTAAACATTTTTTTAGTGTCTTCAAGGAAAAAATTGGTAACAGGCATTTCTTCTACCAGGGAAATGGCCTTCTCATAATCGTTTTGAAATATAGCCAAGGTTAGCCGGGAACTTTGCACTTGTGCATATTCATAATCGAAGTGTGTCGGGGTTGTAGTATTTTTTATGTCTAGTTCAAGGATTTTCTTAAGGGCAACTATAGCACGGGTAATGCTTCCGAATTCTTTGTTGACCATAAATATATCATACCCGGTATTAAACAAGGCCCGTTCCTTTTCGTATTCCCTTATTCCTTTTACCATTTTTCCATCTTCAAAAGTCATCGCAAGTGGTTCTTTCATGATCAGACTCTTTGCAGGAAATGATTTTACAGCTTCATATAAATTATCCATTATGTCATTTGCCTTATTAATGTCCGGCATTCTGCAAACTTCCTTTACGTATTGAAATACTGTATTAGTAGGATATAGTTTTATGGATTGGTTGATTAGAGAATCAGCGTTAATTACTTCTCCGTTCTTCAATGCTTCGATAGCCTTTAGCACCAAAGTTTCAGCTGCTTTGCACTCTTTGGGGGGGGTAACTGTTTTACCAAATGTTTTCTCCATCTCGTCGTTTAACCGCTTATCTGCCTTTTTCTTCTGCGCATTGGCATGTGTAGCAAACAGAATCATTATCAGGGCTAATACAATCTGAAATATTTTACTCATTGTCTTTGTATTGTAATAAGCTTGTGACCTGAATATTTTATTACTTATTCCTTATAAAAATATAATCTCCACCTACATGCCCTGCCAGTTCTAATGTCCCATATCGGGGTTCAGTCTTTGTTTCGGTCATCACTGCTTCAATGATCTGGGTGATGAACATTTTTTGTGCTGTTAGGTATTTTTCTTTGTTTTCACTTAATGCTTTTACCAAATATTTCATAAACACACTTTTATCCGGCACTTCAGTATCATTACCAGAAGTGATGGCTACCCGGCTGATTTTTTCATTCATTTGCTGCACGGCTGCCGGTGCAGTTGGATCAAAGTTTCTTGTTTTGAAAACTGACCCTGAAAAACAAGCATCGGTGATTAATAAAGTGTGACGGGATGGAAGTTTGGCAATAAGGTCAAGAACTTCTTTGTTAGGCAACCAAGTATTTGCATCATTCCCTTTAGAATCGGTGAGTAACCAATATCCCTTTTTCTCTTTTTCAACCCAGATACCATGTCCCGCATAAAAGATGACGAGATTGTCTTCGGGTTGTATGGTATTGGTTAATTCCAGCAATTGTCTTTTCACATCATTTACTGCCGGATTGAACAGGGTGATAATGTTTGCTTCGGAATAGTTATACTGATTTTTAAATATTAGTTTCAGCTTTACTGCATCTGCCACAGGATTATCCAATGATGGAATATTATTATCCGTATAATTTTGTGCCGCTATTAGCAAGGCATAGTTTTTTCCTTCTTTTTCTTGCTTTTGTACAATGCTTTCTCCGGATTTTTTTTCAATTTCAAAAACTTGCTGACTTTTATTACCGGCTGCATCGGTAGCTGATATGGATATTTTATTAAGCCCGGTTTTTAAAAGTACTTCACCCCAGAAATCGCCGGCGGGTTGCGAGTAAACTGCCTGACCATTGATCGTTACAGCTTTGATACCGGAAGGATCTGTTGCAAGCCCTTTTATCATTGCAGTTGTTCCGGTTGATGTAACTATCAATCCTCTTTGTGGAGACGGCTCGAGCAGGCTGATAACGGGTGGTGATTTATCTGCAAAAGTCTGTTTCACCATATTTGATTCCAGATTGGCTAATGCAATTATAGCTGGCTCATAGTCTGGATTGGACAACAGGGAAATTGTATAATTATTCTTTGCTTTCTCAAACTGTTGCATACCGGCATAAGCATCTCCCATGAGTTTATATGCTTTCCAGCGATCTACTAATACAAATTCTGCGGGTCCATACATTCCTGTTATCCTATGATTGATAGTGCTATCAATATTGATCAATGCGGCTTGATAATCCTTCTTACTTAAATCTATGATAGCGAGGTAATAAAAAATATCATTGGTAATAAAAAGAGGGTTCTCTTTTAAATAATTTTGGTAATTGCTTAGGGCTTCTTCACTGTTACCTGATAGAGCATTCACTTTAAATTTGAGCAGGTACAACTCTTTTATATATCCTCCTTTTAATGATTTATTGATTGATTCAGTAGTTTTTAAAGCATTTTCATAATC
>JANORJ010000605.1:0-17297 GCA_031415255.1 Chitinophagaceae bacterium
ACAACAGGATCAAGTAATGGAAGTATCAATGCAAGTGCTTCTGGTGGTAGCACTGGCTTTACTTATAGTCTTAATGGTGGTGCATTTCAGTCGTCAGGTAGTTTTATTAATCTGGCCGCCGGTTCTTATACCGTATCAGCAAAAAATACAAGTGGTTGTGCCGGGTCGGCTACATTTACATTGGTGGCTACCAATCCCTGTGCCGGTGTAACGATAGCAGTCGGGGGAACAAGTATCAATCCAACTTCTACAATAACTACTAATGGAAGTATCAATGCCACTGCTTCCGGAAGTTCTGGTTTTACGTTTAATTTGAATGGAGGAACTTTTCAATCATCTGGTAATTTTAGCAACCTTGGTACCGGTACTTACACAGTGGTAGCTAAAGACGTAAACGGCTGTACAGGTTCACAGGTTTTTACATTGACAGCACCCAACCCCTGTACTGGCATAACAATTATTGTAACCGCCACAACTGTTAACCCCACATCTGCTGCGGCCAACAATGGAAGTATTGCAGCTGCTGCTACTGGCAGCACAGGATTTACTTTCAATATTAATGCGGGAGCTTTTCAGGCTACTGGCAATTTTAATAATCTTGCTGCAGGCTCTTACACAATAGTGGCGAAAGATGTAAATGGTTGTACCGGGTCTTCTATATTCACTTTAACCGCACCCAATCCCTGTGCTGGTGTTACAATTACTGTTTCCAATGTAATAGTAGGTAACCGACCTTGCGAAATAGCCAATGGATCAATCACTTCAACAGGTGGTGGTGGAATCGGACCGTACACTTACAATATCAACGGTGGTATTTTTCAGTCATCAAACTTATTTGCAGGGTTGTCAGCAGCGGTTTATGCTATTTCAGCAAAAGATGCCAACGGATGTGTGGGCAGTGTAAACGCTACTGTGAACAATCAGGCAGCTGGGCCTTTATTTCTGGCAGTAAAAAATGTAATAGATAATAATTGTATCAGTTGTCACAACAATACAGTGAGCAATGGGGGAGTGACATTTCAGGTAGATTGCAATATTGTAACCTTAAAAGATCGTATCAGGGAAAGAGCAGTAAACGGTAATCCTTCAGCTATGCCACCAACTGGTTTATTGCCGGCATCAGAAAGACTTAAAATTACAAACTGGATAAATGCCGGTGGACGATTTACGGATTAAGTAGTGTTTAATAATGTGTGTCCATGAAAAAAGAGTCCTGAAGTACTGAGCTTGTCGAAGTACCAGGACTCTTTATTTACCCCACCGAAAACTTTTTATATCAAAACCAGCAAGGTCAAGCACTCTGTCAACTACTGTAGCTGCTACTTCTTCAATAGTTTTTGGCTGACTGTAAAAAGAAGGTGTGGCGGGACAGATGATACCACCGGCGAGAGTAACAGTTTCCATATTACGAATATGTATAAGATTGTATGGAGTGTCACGAACAACGCAGATTAGTTTTCTTCTTTCTTTTAAAACAACATCCGCTGCTCTTGTAATAAGATCGTTTGAGATGCCCGCAGCTATACGACCAAGTGTACCCATGGAACAGGGAATGATAATCATTGTATCATACTGGCCAGAACCGGAGGCGAATGGTGCTGAAAAGTCGGTAGTGCCATAAATTTTTAAAGGAAAATTTTTCCAGGAATCATTAGACAGTTCAATTTTCCAAACATCCTTTGCATTGTCTGTCATTATTATGGAGAGTTCCTTACACTGTTCTTTTACAGTAACTAGCTTTTTTAACAAACCTTCTGCATAGATAGAGCCGCTGGCCCCTGTTATAGCAACAACTGTTTTTTTCATTATATTAATAACAACTAAGTTGTTTAAAAGTTAGGAATGAATTATAATAAATAGTTTGGACAGCAGAAGTGTTACTGTCGAATATTATGGTTTATCAAGGTAAACTCAGGATGGACGATTTCTAAGTATATACTTGACACATGAAATTAGGATAATTGTGCAAACGTTTGCGAATCATTGACTAAGTGTTTTTTTGTTGCAGGTTATTGCAAGTATGTTGAGCATGGTCAACAAATTTCTATTTTTGCCATTTATTTTGAAAATATGACAAAAAAAGGCAATCGAAAAATCTTCATTAAATAATTATTAACGATATTAGCATTGAATTTTCATAGGATAAGGTTTAATGGTTAATGGTTTTTGATTAGGGCCCCCGACTTTCGAGTCGGGGTTCTTTTTTTTAGGCCACTGGAACTCCGGTTCCGGGCAAATTCTTTCCATCTATCATTACTCAAATAAGAATTATGAAATTAAATAATGTTCGAGTTCCCATCTCTGAACTACGTAAAATTTTATCAGAATAAATGACGGAACGGAGTTCCATCTTCCAATAAAAATGCCTCCGGTTTAACCGGAGGCATTCTGGTTTAAAGCAAAAAATTTTATTAAAATCCTTTCAGTGGTTTAGCTACCTGACTAGGTTTTTGTGTATTCTCGTTGCCCATATTTTCCAGTATCCAGTTAGTCATCTTGCCCCAAAGGTGCATAGTTGTATTATCCAACTGCCCAGATATGCCATGATTTTTATTAGGATAATATGCACTTTCAAAATCAATATTATTTTTTACTAGTGCCGATATCATTTGGGTGGCATTCTGAAAATGTACATTATCATCGGCCATACCGTGAATAATAAGATACTTACCTTTTATTTTATCTGTAAAGTTAATAGGAGAGTTATCGTCATATCCTCTTGGATTTTCCTGTGGTGTTTGCATATATCTCTCCGTATAGATATTGTCATAAAATCTCCAGTTAGTAACTGGTGCTACGGCCACTGCTGCACTAAATACTTCATTCCCTTTGGTAATAGCAAGCGAACTCATAAAACCACCATAGCTCCAACCCCAGTGGCCAATATTGTTTTTGTCAACAAAAGGCATGTTGCCAATATATTTTGCCGCATCTATCTGATCTTCTATTTCAAACTTACCAAGTTGCAGGTAGGTTTTCTTTTTAAATTCTTCACCACGAAAACCGGTGCCGGTGTTGTCAACACTCACCACTATAAAACCTTTTTCTGCCAACATCTGATGCCACATACTAACGGCACCAAAACGATTGCTTACTTGTTGCGAACCCGGACCCCCGTAGTTGCAAAACAACACCGGATATTTTTTGGCAGCATCGAAATTGGCCGGTTTCAGCATCCAGCCATTCAGTGTATCACCTTTGCTGTTGGGTACCCGGATAAACTCCGCCTTGCCAATAGCATATTCATCTATTTTAGTTTTTAGCTTGGTGTTTTCATTCACAGTTTTTACAACAGCAGTAGTGATATTTTTCTTTTTATCAACAGCAATGTTATTAAGCGTTACTACTTGCGGTGTATTCAAGTCTGATTTATAATCGTAGAATTGAGTAAACTTGTCATTTAATACAATTCGGTGCCATGCTTCACCCTGCGTTAACTGTGTTGTTTTTTTACCAGCAAAGTCAGTTACAAAAAGATTTCTATCCATCGGGCGGGGATATGCCATCGTATAAAAGACTCTTTTATTCGTTTCATCCACCCCATTTATACCCGTTACTTCAAAATTACCCTTGCTAATTTGAGTTTTAGTTTTACCATCCAGGCTGTTCATATATATATGATTAAAGCCATTCATTTCGCTGGTAAAAAGATAATTTTTACCATCTTTTGTAAACTGCCAGTCATCATTAATATCAATATAATATTTGTTTTTTTCTTCGTATAGAGGATTACTGTCCCCGGTTTTTGAATTGGTCAGCAATAGTTTTAATTCATTTTGATGACGGTTCATCCAGAATACAACTAATGAATTATCATCTTGTGTCCACTTAATGCGGGGAATATAAATATCACCTTGTTGGAAATTTGCTTTTACCTTTTTATTACTGCCAATATCATAAATATGAATTTCTACGTTTGAATTTTCTTCACCTGCCTTTGGATACTTGTAAGTGTATTGCTTGTTATAAGTATTGTCAAACTGGGTGAACTGGAATTCTTTTACTTTACTCTCGTCAAAACGATAGAATGCAATGTAATTGCCTTTGGGACTCCATTGATAAGCCTGAGTAAAACTGAATTCTTCTTCATACACCCAATCGCAATTGCCATTAATGATAAAATTCCATTTGCCATCTGTAGTAATAGCCCGAGCACTTTTAGTGGCAATTTCATAAAGAACTAGGTTGTTGTTTTTTACATACGCAATTTTACTGCCGTCGGGCGACAGGGTAGGGTGCATCAGTTTTTCATTATCAAGCCTGGTTAATTTTTTCGCAGCAATATCATACATATAAACAGTAGCCTTAGATGAATGTCGATATATCTGTTCTATGTTTTTTCGAATTAAAACAATGTTGGAATTAGCGGCACTGTAAATAATATCATCCGGCTCACCAATGGATTTACCCGTTTCGTCTTTCAGGTCGTCCGGTTTTATTTCCGGGTCTTTTTTTGTTCCATCAAAAGAGGCGGGCACAAACTCACCACGAAAAGTCGCTTTTTTATAAATATCTTCTAAAGTGATGTCTTTTTTTTGGGCTACCACAAACAGAGGTAGTAAAAACAGGAGCAGGGAAAACTTACGCATAATCTATTTTTTTATAGCAGTAAATGTAAAGGAATAGTGTCAAAATGGGTTGCCGTATATGTAAAAATCCCGTTCACTTATGATGGCTTTCTGCAGCATGATTCTTTTTTTGATAAATATTGCCATCCCCGTCAACAGGGTCTGGAAATCCACAGTTGATTATACGAAAAGGCCATGACCTTCAACCCAGCAGCGATTTTACGCCAATTACTTCAAACTGTAAATCAGCACTTAGTAGCAAATCTTCTTTTCCACCTATCGTTTCTCAAACTGTGGATATGAAATTTTAGCTCGCCTTAGGCGAGACCGGAAAATTCTTTTAGCTTTGCACGACCTCCCGGAAACTCTTCTGTCGTACTGAGTTTATCGAAGTATCCGCTGGTCAAATTGGGGTGGGCTTTTCATCAGAATTTTTTATAGTAATTGAATTAAACAAATAACCATTTTGTATGGCTAAATTTATTTTTGTAACCGGCGGTGTTACTTCTTCTCTAGGCAAAGGCATTGTAGCTGCTTCTCTTGCTAAATTATTACAGGCAAGAGGATTGAAAGTAACCATTCAAAAATTTGATCCCTATATCAATATTGACCCCGGTACAATGAATCCATATGAGCATGGCGAATGTTATGTAACAGAAGACGGCGCTGAAACAGATTTGGATCTGGGGCACTACGAAAGATTTCTCAACATTTTTACCTCGCAAGCCAATAATGTAACTACCGGCAGAATTTACCAGACCGTTATTAATAAAGAAAGAGAAGGAGCATATCTCGGAAAAACCGTTCAGGTGGTTCCGCACATTACGGATGAGATTAAAAGAAGAATGTTACAACTAGGGCAGAATGGCGACTATGATATTGTAATTACAGAAATTGGCGGCACTGTGGGTGATATTGAAAGTTTACCGTTTGTAGAAGCTGTTCGTCAATTGCAGTGGGAGCTGCCAGAAGAAGATTCGTTGGTTGTTCATCTTACCTTGATACCTTATTTAAAAGCGGCCAAAGAATTAAAAACTAAGCCCACCCAGCACAGTGTAAAAATGCTGAGCCAGGAGGGTGTGCATCCTGATATACTTGTTTGTAGAACCGAGCGGCCATTGATGCCTGAGCTGCGTCGCAAAATTGCTTTATTCTGTAATGTAAAAGTAGAAGCTGTAATTGAGGCTCTCGATGCATCAACTATTTATGAAGTTCCATTGCTGATGATGCGGGAAAAACTGGATATTATTTGCATGAAGAAATTAAACATTGTAAATAATAAAGAACCGGAACTGACAAAATGGAAAGAATTTCTGGATAAATTAAAATATCCGAAAAGTAAAGTTACCATCGGCCTCATTGGTAAATACCTTGAGTTGCAGGATGCTTACAAATCAATCCTTGAATCGTTTATACATGCCGGGGCAATTAATGAATGCCAAGTGCAGATAATTAATATTCATAGTGAGTTTATCACCGATGAAAATGTGTCAGAAAAATTTGCTGGCCTTGATGGATTGTTGGTAGCCCCTGGTTTTGGTCATCGTGGGGTGGAAGGAAAAATTGTAGCCGTAAAGTATGCCAGAGAAAATGGCTTGCCGTTCTTTGGTATTTGTCTTGGTATGCAAATGGCCGCAATTGAATTTGCCAGAAATGTATTGGGATTAAAAGATGCACACTCTACCGAAATGGATCCTGAAACAAAAGAACCAGTGATAGACCTGATGGAAGATCAGAAAAAAGTAACAGCCAAAGGTGGTACCATGCGGTTAGGTTCTTACCCTTGCGAAATAAAAGAAGGGTCTCTGGCATATACAATTTACGGCAAGCCTTCTATTAGCGAAAGACACCGTCATCGCTGGGAGTTCAACAATAAATACCTCGAACAGTTTGAGAAAGCTGGTATGAAAGCCAGTGGAAAGAACCCCGGTACAGATTTGGTAGAGATTATCGAATTACCTAGTCACCCGTTTTTTATTGGCGTTCAATATCACCCCGAACTAAAAAGTACGGTCGAAAACCCTCAACCTGTTTTCGTTCATTTTATAAAGGCAGCTAAAGCTTATTCCGAAAATAAAACGGAAGTAAAAAACCCCCTTTTACAGAGTGAAATGATATAGCTGAGTTAGGAGTCTGTAGTCTTGAGTCAGGGGACAAAACCTGCTGCCTGCCGGCTATATCTACTATTCTCCCGGTAAGGCTGTTTACTCCCGGTTCCGGTCTCCGGACTCCTGTCTGTTTCCCCTATCTTTGCCCACCCCAAAAAAAGTAAAGAATGAAGTTTGATCGTAATACCGTTATTGGTTTTGTAGTATTGGCGGCGTTGTTTTTTGGTTATTTCTATTTTACCAACCAGCAACAGTCGGATTATCGCAAAAAGAAAGCAGCTGAGAGTGCTGTTCAAAAAGCAAAGGAAGACTCGATAGCTCTTGTAAATAAACCTTTACAAGATTCATTAAATAAAATCAGAGATTCCGTTACTCAAAAAACAGTAGGCGGTATTTTTAATGACACCGCTGCTCAGGGTATTGAACAATTAGTCACTCTTCAAAATGAATTGATTAAAGTAACCTTTACTACAAAAGGGGGGCAGCCTAAAAAAGTAGAACTAAAAGGGTTTAAAGGTCAGGACAGCAACCTTGTAAAACTGGCAGCTACTGATTTTGATAAAATAAGCTACCCGATAAATACGGGTAAAGGTGTAAATCAGGGAAGTGCCCAAACCAGTGATTTATTTTTCTCTAAAATTGATTCTTCTTCAAAAGATGGAAATAAAACCGTCTCTTTTGCTATACAGGCAGGCGATAGTAGTGGTGCCTATATCATTCATGAGTTTACGCTGAAGCCAAACGATTATATGATTGATTTCAATATAAAGATGAATGGTGCCAATACATTGCTTACAGGTGGAACGATGAACCTGACCTGGCAGTATGCAGCAGCGCAGCAAGAGTCGGGTCTTTCTTATGAAAAAGAAAATACACAGATAGGATATGTAAAAGATGGCAGTTTTGATTATCACACAATAAACAGGAAAAGCAGCAAAAATTTTGATGAAGCAGTAGATTGGGTAGGGGTAAGGCAGCGTTTCTTTTTTACCATTCTTGTCGCTAAAAACAAATTTACTTCCGGCACTATGGAATGGACAATTCCGCCGGATAGTGCAAGAACAGTAGTAACGTCTGTTGCTAATATGAAATTACCCGTGCAAGCAGGCTCGCCATCTGTGATTCCTTTTAATTTTTATTACGGCCCTTCTGACTATCATATCCTCAAGAAGTATGATATGAAATTTGAGAAGCTGGTAAATCTGGGTCAGGGTATTTATTCTTTTGTACGTCCAATAAATAAATTTATTATCCTTCCCATTTTCGACTTTCTAAAAAGTATTGCTGGTAGCATGGGGCTTGCAATTGCATTATTGACCCTCTTCATAAAGCTGGTAACTTCTCCTTTGCTTTATAAAAGTTATTTGAGTGGAGCAAAAATGAAAGTGCTGCGTCCTGAAATTGCAAAGCTGAAAGAAAAGTTTGGCGACGACAGACAGGCTATCAGCATGGAGCAAATGAAAATATTCCGGGATGCAGGAGTAAATCCACTCGGAGGTTGTTTGCCGGCCCTATTGCAAATACCTATCTTCTTTGCACTCTTTAGTTTATTTAATTCTGATATTGGATTAAGAGGAGCAAGTTTTCTCTGGAGTAATGACTTGGCAGCCTACGATGAAGTGATAAAATTCGGCACTCATATTCCATTACTTGGTAGCCATCTTAGTCTTTTTAATATTACGGCAGTTGTTACAAGCTTCCTCATTTCTATTTACAGCATGAGTATGACGCCGGATCAAAGCAATCCGGTAATGAAATACATGCCTTACATTTTTCCGGTATTCCTTTTATTCTTCTTTAATCGTCTTCCTTCGGCGTTAACGTGGTATTACACTGTTTCTAATATCATTACACTGGTATTGCAGTTTATTATTCAAAACTATATAATTGACAATAAGAAAATATTGGCCAAAATGGAAGAAAACCGCAAAAAGCCAAAGACCCAATCCAAATGGCAGGAGCGGATGCAACAAATGCAGGAGCAACAGAAGAAAATGAAAGAAATGCAACAAAGGAACAAGCGATAGGATAGCGGAACTCCGTTCAGATCTAATTAGGTCGGAACGGAGTTCTGGCTTCCGTTAAAATAATCATAATACAAACCGGGTTTAGCCCGGTTTTTTATGTATTCGACTTAAAATCAACACTGTTTGGGAGTGCCTGCAACTTATTGCTTAATTTGGCACGTCTTTTAGATATATACAATAACAGAACAAAAAATGAAAACAACAACCTACATATTTACTGCAATTATTACCTTATCTGCTTCTGCGCAATTAATAGCACAGACTCCGAGAAAGTTAACGGAAGCTACTATCTCATATGATATTGTAATTAATACAAGTGATACAAAACCTCAAGCGGCAGACTTGTTAGACGGTGCCACTAGTGTTATTTACCTGAAAGGAAATTCAAGCCGCTCAGAAATGGTTAGCTCACTCGGCACACAGGCCACTATTATTGATGGCAAAACTGGTAATGTGTCTATATTAAAAGAATATGGTGAACAGCGATATATGATTAAAATGACTCCAGACAATTGGAAGCAATCGAATAAAAAATACGAAGGCGTAACCTTTACTTATTTTGATGAGTATAAAACGATTGTTAATTATAAATGCCAGAAAGCTATAGGTAATCTAGCTGATGGTACAACTTTTACAGTTTATTTTACCAAAGAGTTGATACCGGTGAATAAAGATTTTCAATACCTGAATAAAAATCTTCCAGGATTGGCCATGCAGTACGAGGCTACTATGGGAAAGATGATGGTTACATACACCGTATCTAACATTAATTTTAACCCGGTACCACAGGCAAAATTGGATACGCCTAAATCAGGCTACAGAATAATGACGTATGAAGAAAGTAAAGGTGCAGGAGTAAATTAATTTCTGCGTAACTGGCGATTGCCAAGTTCAATTTTTACATTGTTCATAATCACTTTCTTTTTAAGTGGAACAATGTAAGTGGTATTACCCTTTTGATAGGTAACAGTTGTATTAAGATTGATATACTTGTTTTGATTATTAGGATTAATAACTTGGTTTCCACGATAAGTATAACCAGATCTTAAAGAGAAAGGACCCGACTTAGCAGTTCTGGAAGAAAGTAAAGAACTCTTAGACGAATTAGATTTCTTTTTGCCATCACCCAATGTGGCAAACGATGCAACAGCAGAAACAGCTATTAGCAGTACCACTGCCAGCTTTTTGCCAGCAAATTTCAATATTGTTAACTTGGGGTGATTCATTCTTTGCAAAAGTAAACACAAAAATCAATATAAAACAAACCGTTTGTCCAGAACTTTAATGCTTCCTTAACGTAAGAGGATGGCAATTTGTTACATTAAGTTGCCTGAAAAAATATACTATTTTGCACATATGGGGAAAAGTACTCCCTTTACCAGTCGGTTTTTTTCACTTAACTTGTTGTAAATAACACATTTCAGGGGGCAAAGGGATTTTGCTGTCTGATCCGGCTCTTTATCCCGATGGTTATCGGGATTGTTCACCAAAATACTGTTAGATGAAAGAAAACAATCCCTACAGGGAAGATCGGGAACAGCTTAGGGAACTGCTTAAACAATACGAAAATTTTAAAATTGGACGCAGCCACTCATTTATTGAAGAAGATGCCTTCGAAAAAATAATAGACTACTATCAGGAGAAAGAAGACCTCACCAGGGCAATGGAGGCAGCTGAAATAGCTGCCGAACAGTTTCCCTATTCTTCCATGCTACTTATTAAAAAGGCTGACATCTTGTTAGCCAGTCGCCGTTACCAAGCAGCATTAGATATTCTGGAGCATGCCTCCATATTGGATGGTGGTGATATTAATCTCTACATATTAAAAACTGATGCCTACCTGGCACTTGATCAGCAGGAAAAAGCAGTAGTGCTGCTGGAAGAAGCTTTATTATTATTTGACGGAGAAGAAAAAATTGAGCTGTTGTTTGAACTGGCAGATGTGTATGATGATTACGAAGACTTTGATAAAGTATTTGATTGCTTGAAAATGGTGCTGGAAGATGAACCGAATAATGAAGAAGCTTTATATAAGATTTGCTTCTGGACAGATTTTACCGGAAGAAATGAAGAAAGCATACGACTTCACCAGCATATTATTGATGAGTATCCATACAACGAACTAGCTTGGTTCAATCTTGCAGCTGCTTATCAGGGATTGAAGCTCTACGAAAAATCAATTGATGCTTATCAGTATGCCATTACTATTGATGAAAAATTTGATTATGCCTATCGCAATATGGGCGATGCGTATATCAGGCTTCGCAAATATAAAGAAGCCATTGAAGTATTGGAAAAAGTGCATGAGCTGGCAAAACCGGAAGATGTAATTTTTGAAGCCATTGGCCATTGTTATGACAGGCTGAAAAATTTTGCACAGGCAAGAATTCAATATCGAAAAGCATCGCATCTGCGGCAGGATGATAGCAAACTGTTTTATAAAATAGCCTGCACCTATTTTAATGAGGGCCATTGGGAAAGCTGCATCAGGCAATTAGAGACTGCCATGAAAATTCACCGGATGCATTCGGAATACAACCTGCTGATGGGGGAATGTAAAATGGAGTTGGGTTTGTTTAAAGATGCGGTACAATATTTTTCGAATGTGGTTCGTATACGACCTCGCAACTCAACCGGATGGGAATCCTTAATTCGTTGCTTATATAAGGCGGAATATTTTGAGGAAGCATTGGAGCAATCAACTGCTGCTTTGAATATTACTAATGGTAAGCCACTCTTTATCTTTTATAAGGCGTCTGTTCTTTTTGCCATGGGCAAAACAAAAGAAGCAATTCTGCAATTAGAAGAAGCAATGAGACAATCTCCCAAACTGCTTAAAAAATTTGTAGAACTAAATCCATCCATTTTGCAAAATCAAATGGTGGTAGATGTTATAGCCCGATTTAAAAGGAATAAGTCGATATAGTTACTGGTTACTAGAATTTTTGGTTAGAAAACTTGCAAATCAGACTAAGCAGCAATCAAAGCCTACTCTGCTGAATCTTCCCTATTTTTGCGGCCATCTTTAAAACATTATTGAACCAAAGAGAATAAGCATGAATTTTAATCTGTCGCAAATTCCGGATAGAGTACCAAAGCCCCGCCAATCAGGATTAACCATGGTAATGGACAAAGGTCTGAGTGTGGAAGAGGCAAAGAATTTTATGAGTGCATCACATCCGCATGTAGATATAGTAAAACTCGGTTTTGGCACCTCGTTCGTTACACCTAATCTGAAAGAAAAGTTAGAAATATATCGTTCGTATGACATCCCGGTGTATTTCGGAGGCACTTTATTTGAAGCCTTTTTAATCCGTAACCAGTTTGACGATTATATAAATGTGTGTAAAGAATTTGGCATCAGCTATATGGAAGTAAGCGATGGTTCTATTACCATTCCCCATGCAGAAAAATGCGGTTACATTGAAAAACTGACTAAGCATGGATTAGTACTAAGCGAAGTGGGAAGCAAAGATGCTGCACATATTATTCCACCATATAAATGGATAGAGTTGATGAAAGCAGAACTGGAAGCCGGTTCTACTTACGTAATTGCAGAAGCAAGGGAAGCAGGTAATGTTGGTATTTACCGAGGCAGCGGCGAAGTAAGAGAAGGTTTGGTACAGGAAATATTAACGCAGATTCCTGCTGAAAAAATTATTTGGGAAGCTCCACAAAAAGCACAGCAATTATATTTTATTGAGCTGGTTGGTTGTAATGTCAATCTTGGAAATATTGCACCTACAGAAGTGATACCGTTGGAGACAATGCGTATCGGACTGCGGGGTGATACGTTTGATTTATACCTTGATAAAAAAGAAAAAGCCTAATGCGGCTATTTGGACTAATTGGCTACCCGTTATCTCATTCGTTCTCTAAAAAATATTTTACAGAGAAGTTTGAAAAGGAAGAGATAACTGAAAGCCGGTATGATTTATTTCCACTTAAAACTATTCAAGAATTACCTATTCTGCTTCAGCAACATCCTGAACTGGAAGGCTTGAATATTACTATCCCATATAAAAAAAAGGTATTTTCTTTTCTTGATACCAGCCATATTCCAGAAGGTATAGATGCATGCAATTGTATAAACATAACTCACGGTAAACTGGCCGGATACAATACGGATATAACCGGGTTTGAAAAAAGCTTGAAACCTTTACTGAAAACGTTTCATAAAAAAGCATTGGTGCTGGGTAATGGTGGTGCAACGGCTGCCGTAATTTATGTGCTGCAAAAACTTAATATTCAATTTGAAATTGTAAGTCGTAAAATACATAGCGGGTCTGCATTTACGTACAGCGATTTGAATAAAAGTATGATGATGGAGAATTTGCTTATCATTAATACCACGCCACTTGGAATGTTTCCTGAAACAGTTACCTGCCCCGACATTCCTTACCAGTTTATTACTAAAAAGCATTTGCTTTACGACCTAGTGTATAATCCTGCTAAAACATTATTTCTGCAAAAAGGAGAGGAGAGAGGTGCAACTATAAAAAATGGTGAGGAGATGCTGGTGTTGCAGGCAGAAGAAAGTTGGCGCATCTGGAACAGCTAAATTCTATTTTGCCAATTTTTGCTTCGCTTCCTCAGGTATAGCTACAATCTTTTTATTGATATAATCATAACAAACCATTCCGGTTTTAGCAGCAGCTACAATTAATCTTTTTCTTCTATCCACTATTTCCCGACTGACTTCCAATTTATAAAATAAGTTAAACCCGGAGTTAGTAATTTCACCAGCCGTTACATTCACAATTACTGCATCACCGTAAAATAATTCTTTTTTAAACTCAATAGTAACATCCGCCATTAGCATACCAGTGCCGCCAAAATTCATTTCAGTATAACCTAAATGTTTGAAGTACTGCATCCTTGCTTCATGTATTATAGATAAGACGGTGTCGTTGCCTACATGTCCGCCATAGTTCACATCAGTAATGCGAATCGGGATGACACAGGCGAAATAAAAGTGTATTGGCAAATCAATTTTTATTCTTGCCATAGAGTAATGTTTGCAATAAAATTAGGGAAACGTTGTGGTTTTATTTTCCGCAATGAACGAAAATCATATCATCAACAGTATTGTCACCCAATTGTTTTGCTCTTTTTAAGTCAGAGCAGGCTTCTTTTGTTTGCTCCTTTGTCGGAAAAACATTTCCTTTTACAGAAAGTGAATTAATCTTTGCAACACCTCTGTTGGCAAAAGCTTCCATATAATCAGGTTTAAGTTCGATAGCTTTATCATAATCTTTAATTGAACCCTTACTATCCATAATCATATCTTTTGCGGCTCCACGGTTAAAATATAGCTCAGCATCGTCAGGAGTTAGTTTAATTAACTTGTCATAGTATTGAATGGAAAGTTCAAATTCTTTTTCCTGCTGAGCAATCCGTCCCATATAGTAAAGAGCATTTTGGCCTTGTTTATTTACACTGTCTTTAGTTAAGACAAATTCAAAGTCCTTTATTGCAGCAGCAAAATCGTTTGCATAAACTTTAGATTGGCCTCTATCAATGTATGTTCCCAAGTCTTCGGGGTCTAATTCAACGGCTTTATCAAAGTCAGCAATAGCACCATGAAAATCATTTTGTCCATTTTTAGCAAATCCCCGATAGATAAAAGAAAATTTTCTAACATTCGATTCGGTTGCTTTGGCAAGAATTGCGGTAAATTCCTTTTCAGCTTTTTTATATTCTTTGTTCTTTAAATATTCTTTTGCCTTATCGAATTGAGGCTTTAGTTCAGTTTGCCCGAAGATTGTAATAGATATAAATGATATGAAAAATAAAAGAGTACAGCTTCTCATTTCAGGTATTTGATATGCAACTTAGTAAATATATTAATCCCGGGGCTGTAGCGAAGAGTTCTTGCACTTAATTATCCTGCATCGAATTCACAATGTTGAGGATATCCATAAAATTACTCGAAGAGTGAATAGTGGATGGGCTTGCAATTTTTTCTCTCCATTTTTTCATCTGGTCCACACATTCTTTATCCTGCTCTTCGCCAGACACACAGCAAACAAGCTCCTTTAGTTTTTTCGACATGCGGATTATATTTCCATCAGGTGTCATCAGCATAACATAGCGATTGGAAATATCAATAGAGGGAGTTTCTTCCGGCTCCATAATTATACTTCTTGTACCAGTTGGCTCATAATTGTCAGCTACAAAAAAGAAATTAGCAGCTTTTTTTATTTTACTGCGGGTAGTTGCTACATCTAATTTTGCATATGTTTTTTTGCTGGCTTCTAGTGCGGCATCATTCCGAGCTTCTTCCATTGAAGCAGTAATATCTGATACAGCAATATTTTCATCAACAGTATTATTGATGGTTGCTGTTTCATTATTATTATCAGGCGGAGTAGTTTTTTGTTTCGCAACCACGTTGTCTCCCGATTTGTTATCGAACAATTTAATACCACCCCAAGCCAAAAATCCGATGATGGCAGCAGCGGCAGCATATTTTAATAATGGAGAAAGTCTTCTATGTTCAGGAATGGCAGCTTCATGCTCTGCATTCAACGAAGTTTTTATTTTATTCCAAGTGGCAGCAGGCGGCGTAACTGCAATGCTACTTAATTTACCAGCATAATCATTTACCAAGTCTGCTTCATCCAATGTGGCAGCAATACTTTGCCACACCTTTATAGGCGGGGCTACTGCAATGCTTCCTAATTTATTGGCATAATCATTTACAACGGCTTCTTCATCCAATGTGTTGGCAATGCTTTGCCACACCTGCGCCGGTGGTGCTATTTCAATATTATAAAGTCTTGATGGGAATTGTTTAGTTAGTTCTGACTCGTCTAATTCAGCAGCAATTTTTTCCCATACTCCAACAGGAGGGGTTACTTCCAGGTCGTACATTTTATGTTGTAATCCGCTGCTCATTGTTTTGCTCTTACTCCTCTTTGCTTATCAATAAATGTTCTCACCATATCCTGTAATATCACTTTGGCTCTCGATAGTTGCGACTTACTGGTTCCTTCGCTGATGCCGAGCATATCGGCAATTTCTTTATGTGTGTAACCTTCTACCACATACATATTAAAAACGGTACGGTAGCCGGGCGACAGTTCTTGCACCAATGCCAGTATATCTTTTTCCGCCAATTCATCCAGCACAGAAACATATTTTCCTTCGATGGTATTTTCTTCTTTTTCTGTTACCGGCATCAGGTAGCGTTTTCGGCGAAAATGTTCGATGGCGGTGTTTACAAAAATTCTTCGTACCCAACCTTCAAAGGAGCCTTCACTGCGAAAACTGTCTAATTTTTTAAAGACCTTAATAAAACTTTCCTGCAATATGTCTTCAGCTTCTTCGGCATTACCGGCATATCGCAGACAAACGGCATACATTCGGGGGGAGAACCGGCTATACAATTCTTCTTGCATTCTCCGGTTGCCTTCCATGCATCCTTTAATTAGGTCGCTTTCGGGGGTATTTTGGTTGCGTTCTGGTGTCACAATCAGTGGTTTATTTATATACTATTCAAAAATGCTACCAATTTTTCAGTGGCCTTTTTTCTATGACTGAATTTATTCTTTTCTTTCATGTCCATTTCTGCAAATGTTTTGTCGGCACCAGCGGGAATAAACACCGGGTCGTACCCAAAGCCATGCCCACCTCTTCTTGCTGCTATTATTTGGCCGTTACAAATGCCTTCAAACAGCGTTTCGTGTCCGTCAATTAACAAGGATATAACGGTTCTGAAACGGGCAGTCCTGACCTCTTTCCCCGCCAAATTACTTAAAAGCTTTTCAATGTTAGCATCAAATGAGCGGTTATCTCCCGCATACCTTGCACTTTTTACTCCTGGCTCACCATTCAGGATGGTTACTTCCAACCCCGTGTCTTCGCTAAAGCAATCAACACCTGTCATTTCAAAAATAGCCCGGGATTTGCCTGAAGCATTTTCTTCCAATGTATGGTAAGGCTCGGGTATGTCAATATCTATACCGGCTTCTTTCAGCGTTATTATTTCTAAATCTGTGCCTACAACAGAACGGATTTCATCCACCTTGTGCTGATTATTGGTAGCAAAAATTAATTTCAAGTTCAGTATTTTATTTGCCAGAAAAAATGAATGAGGTAAGTTTTCTAATCATAAGTTTCTTACCAGTTTACATTCTTACCAACTATAGTTTAAAGATTAAAAAGTTTTTTCAAACAAAACCACAATTTAGTTTTCTCTGCTTTATCGTTTTCTAATTCTTTCAAGGCTGGCGAGTATAAAAATGAATTGCCGGAAAAAGCCTGTACCTGATAATGCGGAAAGCTCATTGGCAAGCCAAATGAAGCCGGCTCTATGTCAAAAAGGAAAACGATTTTACTTTTAAAAAACGAAGTCAATTCTTTATAAGAAACTTCAGGATGATTATTGAGATTGACAATGGCAACATCAGCCAATGTTAATTTGCAGGCACCTAATATGCCGGTAAGAAAAGTTAATTCATTATCAGACAAATGAACAGCATCGTTCGCTTTTACAATTATCAATAAATTTTTTAGATTACTGCCCAACGACTTCCAAGCTGAACCAGTGGTAAGTTCTCCAAGTGGTTGAAGAACTTCCTCTGCAATAG
>JANORJ010000606.1:0-3755 GCA_031415255.1 Chitinophagaceae bacterium
GTTTCCAATACAGGGTTACAAAAATTAGTGGATGAGGTTTCTGATATACATGGGGTGGATGTAAATGTGTATGATTTGAAAGGTGACTTGCAAGTTTCTTCCGAAGCAAACGTTTATACCAAAGGTGTGCTCAGTAAAAAAATGGATCCCACGGCTTTTTATCATCTCGACAGGATGAGGCAAGTGCAACATGCACAAGAAGAAAAGATTGGTAATTTTTCTTATTTAAGTATCTATTCACCTGTAAGAGATGACCAAGGGAAAGTATACGCCTATATCAACATACCTTATTTTACTTCAAAGCCGGAGTTGCGGCAGGAAATTTCTAATTTCTTAGTTACTATCATTAACCTGAATGCTTTTATTTTTTTAATTGCCGGATTGATTGCTTTGTTCATTACCAACCGCATCACCAATTCGTTTTCCATTATCAGCGATAAAATGCGGGAAGTGAACCTGGGAAAAATGAATGAACAAATAACTTGGAACCGTAATGATGAAATTGGTGAGCTGGTGCAGGAGTATAATAAAATGGTGGATAAGCTGGGCGAAAGTGCCACGGCATTAGCCAAAAGCGAACGGGAAGGTGCCTGGCGGGAAATGGCAAGACAGGTGGCACATGAAATAAAAAACCCGCTGACACCAATGAAGCTGAGTATTCAGTATTTGCAAAAAGCAATAAATAATAATCAACCGAATGTAAAAGAATTATCCAGCAGTGTGGCCAATACGTTGGTAGAACAGATTGACCATCTTTCAAAAATTGCAGCTGATTTTTCACAGTTTGCCAATATTGGCACTACTAACATTACTTCATTTGACCTCCATGATGTGCTGGGTTCATTAAAAGAATTATATACAGCAGATGAGACTGTTAGTTTTGACTGGCGGCCTGTCAATGATCAACTTTTAGTAGATGCAGATAAAACACAAATGAACCGCTTGTTCACCAATCTTATTGCGAATGCGATAGAAGCTTGCCATGGAAATGGTAACTGCAACATAGAAGTGAAAGAAATAATAAACAATGGCTTTGTTAGGGTAAGTATAAAAGATAATGGAGAAGGCATTGCCACTGAAATGCAGGAACGGATATTCATTCCCAATTTCACCACCAAATCGTCTGGCACTGGTTTAGGATTGGCGATGTGCAAAGGAATAGTGGAGCAGGCCAAAGGAAAAATCTGGTTCGAAACTGAACAGGGCAGAGGTACTACTTTTCATGTTGAATTACCGGTGGTCAATTAAAGCAACTTTTTTCTTGCTCCTTCATATCTTTAAGTATTAAACTCCCACAGATGAAAAGAATTCTCTTTTTTGTATGTATCGCAATAGCTACAACAAATAGTAATGCGCAGCGAACGCAAAAGCCACCATTGCATGGAAAAAACTGGATGGCTATTACTGGTAAGCCATTGGCTGCAACAGCAGGGTCTATAATCTTTCAGCAAGGTGGTAATGCAGTAGATGCTGCTTGCGCCATGTTGGCCGCCACCTGCACCATGTGGGATGTGCTGAGCTGGGGAGGAGAAACACAAGCATTGATTTATAATCCCAAAACAAAAAAAGTAATTGCAATAAACGCATTGGGTGTGGCACCCACCGGTGCCACTGTTGAGTTCTTTAAAAATAAAGGCTACTCATTTCCTCCGGAATATGGTCCACTAGCTGCCACTACTCCGGGCACTGTTGGCGGCTTATGTCTTATGCTGGCGCAATATGGAACCATGAGCCTTGAGCAAGTGCTGGCACCCGCCATGCAATTGGCAGCCGGTTATCCGATAGATGCACAAACAGCTAATTCAATGGAGAGGGGAAAGGCGAGAATAAAAGAATGGCCATACAGTGCAAAAGTTTTTTTACCACATACCGGAGAAAAAAGAGAAGCACCCGAGGCCGGAGAAATTTTTGTACAAAAAGATTTGCTGGCAACGCTGACAAAAATGATAGCATCCGAAAGAGAGGCATTGAAAAAAAAGAAAGGCCGCAAGGAAGCTATCATGGCAGCCAACGATCGTTTTTATAAAGGAGATATTGCAAAAGAATTTGTAAGAGGTTGTAAAGAACAAGGCGGATTGATAACAACAGAAGACCTTGCTAAATGGAAACCGATTATAGAAGAACCAATGTCTGTCAATTACAAAGGCATTGAAGTTTACAAACTGCAGCAATGGACACAAGGGCCGGCATTGTTACAATCATTAAATATCCTAGAGAATTTTGATTTGAAAAAAATGGGATACAACAGCACAAAATATATCCATACGTTGTATCAAACAATGAGCCTCGCATTTGCTGACCGTGATTTTTATTATGGCGACCCAAACTTTGCTCCTGCTGAACCGATGAAAGGATTGTTGAATAAAGATTATGCAAAACAACGGGCTGCATTAATAAAGCCGGATATGAATGATGCCGGTATAAGTCCCGGGGACCCTTATCCTTTTGAAGGAAAAGTAAATCCTTATACAGAACTATTGAAAAAATGGAACAAAGCAGGTGAGGGCAACAGAAATTTTGTGCCTGCGCATGATTCGGCCAGTGTGGCGATGAGTAATGAAGCCTACATGGAAAGGCTGTGGATGGGCACTACTTCTGTGGAAGCGGCTGATAAAGATGGCTGGATAGTTTCTATTACTCCAAGCGGTGGATGGTTGCCAGCTTGCATTGCGGGTAACACAGGTGTGGGCATGAGTCAGCGATTGCAAAGTTTTGTATTGGATGCAGAAATAAATCCTTTTAATGTGATTGAACCGGGCAAGCGGCCAAGAGTAACATTAACGCCTACCATGGCATTGAAGGATGGAAAACCATTTTTATCTTTTGCCGTACAAGGTGGCGACACACAAGATCAGAATCTGTTGCAGTTCTTTTTAAACATGGTAGAATTTAATATGACCGTTCAACAAGCTTGTGAAGCTGCCAATATCAATAGCAACCAGTTGTGGTTATCATTGGGTGGTATGAAAATAGAAGACCGAAAACCAAGACCCGGTAATCTGTTATTAAATACTAAAACTCCGGAAGCAATACGAAATGAATTAAAGAAGATGGGCTATACGTTATCTTTTGATGAACGCAGCAGCGGCCCTATTAATGCTATTTACTTTGACTGGAAGCATGGCAGCTTTTGGGGCGGCAGTAGTAATAATGGAGAAGATTATGGAATAGGGTGGTAGTCCTTGAATGCAGAACAGATGAACATGGAATATTGAATGATGAAGTAGCTGGACTCCGCTATTATAGTTTTCTGTAAGCTACTTCTAGGTTTTGCGCTGCTTGCTTTGGAAAAGTAACATCATTGGCAAATGCAAATACATCATCGGGTTGATGCTTTTTTTCAGCAGCCAACTTTTTCCATTTTTGTGACCACTCGGTGTAATGGGTGATTAAGGATTGAATGTCTTCCTGTAAATCTGCGGACATTAAATGTTTATTCTCTGTCAGTAATTTTAATGCGTTGGTGTTATGCAATTTTAATTCTTGGGCAAATTGGAATGTTTTTCCGGCATGTATGTACTTCTGATAAGTAATGACCGACATATCCATGATTAAAATAAGCTCTTTGAGGAAAGTTGTTTGCAGTCGCATCAGTTTAAATTATATTTTATATGAAGATAGTTTAATAGAGGATGCCGTAGAAATAGGTAGATGTATTAGTACGACCCTAAAAATCGTTCAAAACTTTTCTTGAGATTAAAAGTTGTTAGTTTAATAAAAATTAATAGCAAAGAGCTGAATAGTATAAAGAAAAC
>JANORJ010000607.1:0-1863 GCA_031415255.1 Chitinophagaceae bacterium
GAAGTGATAACTCCGGAAGCGGAGAATAAACTGCTGAGTGATATTAAAGGACGGTATGATAAACAAACTTCGCCTTACTATGCAGCGGCGAGATTATGGGTAGATGCTATTATTGACCCGGTGGATACGAGAAAAGTTATATCGGAGGGAATTAATGCAGCGAATGGAAATCCGGAGATTGGTGAATTGAAGACTGGAGTATTTCAAGTTTAAACAACAATATACTGCCTTCGGCAGAAAGGGTTAGCCATAGATTACACGGATTAACACAGATTAAATACAGTTTAGTCCCTAATTTCACCAACCTTATAAATGATTATAATTTTGTAGAACAGGTTACGCAAAAATTTGTGTTAATCCGTGTAATCTGTGGCTGAATAAAAAAATATGAGTACAAACATTACTATATATACTGATGGTTCAGCAAGAGGCAACCCCGGCCCTGGGGGTTATGGCACTATATTAATGAGTGGCCATCACCGAAAAGAATTATCACAAGGCTATCAGCACACCACCAACAACCGCATGGAATTGATGGCCGTGATTGCCGGCTTAAAAGCTTTGAAGAAAGAAAAAATGGATATCACCATTTATTCCGACAGTCAATACGTAGTAAAAGCCTGGGAAGAAGGCTGGCTAAAGAACTGGATCAAGACAAACTTTAAGGGCGGCAAAAAAAACCCTGACTTGTGGTGGGAGTTTTATGAATTATCGAAGAAGCATAGCATTAAATTCAAATGGGTGAAAGGCCATGCTGATAATCCTTACAATAACCGTTGTGATGAATTAGCAACAGAAGCGGCCGATGGGCATAAACATACGTTGTTGCATGATGAGGGGTATGAAGGCACGGCAAGTTAGGATATCGGAACTCCGTTCCGATTAAATTGACGCCACAGAGTTCCGTCATCCAATTGCGAAGCAATTCACCTGTGTAATCTGTGGCTAAAAAACAATCAATGACTAAAAATTCTCTTTGCTCCTGGAGCGGCGGTAAGGATAGTTGCTTTGCACTGATGCAGGCGATACAACAAGGCTACACTCCCAAAGTTTTACTGAATGTGCTCAACGAAGAAGGAAAAATTTCCCGTTCGCATGGCATACCATCTGACATTCTGCAACAACAAGCGGCAGCAGCTAGACTACCTATTCACCTTATTAGCAGTTCGTGGCAGGAGTATGAATTACATTTCACTAATGCATTAAAACAATTAAAGGAAGACTACCAACTCTCCCATGCAGTATTCGGCGATATAGATTTACAACCACACCGGGATTGGGAAGAAAAAGTTTGTAACAATGCAGGTTTAACCGCAATACTTCCTTTGTGGCAACAAGATAGAAGAACATTAGTACTGCAAATGCTGGAAACCGGAATAGAGACGATGATAGTAAGTTGTAATGAAGAAATGGGTGAACGTTTTATCGGTCAAATCATTACTCCTTCGTTGATAGATGAATTAGAAAAAATGGGTATTGATGCCTGCGGGGAGAATGGTGAGTTTCATACACTGGTAATAGATTGTCCCCTATTTAACAAACGGATTAATTTGGCTGTAACAGAAAAATTATGGCATGGAAATTATTGGTTTTCGAAACTGGAATTGCAATAGCCGGGAAGAAAAAAAGACGGAAAGTTTTTCTTAGCGTCTTTCGGCCTTCACGGCAAAAAAAAAGCCCATCCTGCATTTGGCGGAATGGGTTTCTAATTTTATTGAACCGATTATTAAGCTACAGTCAATGCCGCTTTGTTTCTTGTCATGTAGTTATAAGTAAACAGTATAACTGGCAAGAAAACAATTGTAGCCATCAATGCATTTTTATAAAAAGGAAGACCGGCAGTGTAGCAGGTCATCAACCCGC
>JANORJ010000608.1:0-3148 GCA_031415255.1 Chitinophagaceae bacterium
TGGCTGTCTGCATCCAGCATATTAGCAAAAACAGCCGCGGTGTAGTCGCTTCCTTCTCTGCCAAGTGTAGTGCTTTCGTTTTCATCAGTAGCACCAATAAAACCTTGTGTTAGAATAATATTAGTTTCATTAAATAATGGAACTACGGTACTCAAAACTTTTGAACTGGTGAATTGCCAGTCAATCGTCGCATCTCTGAAATCATCATCGGTGCGAAATATATCTCTGACATCTAACCATTTGTTGTTAACGCCAATTTCGTTCAGGTAAGCACTAATGATGGCAGTAGAAAATAATTCGCCGGCACAAACCACTTGGTCGTAATAATAATCGTATTCCCTCACCGGCTTATCATGCAGCAGCCATTCCACTTCGGTAAAAAAATCTTTCAATTGGCTTTCGCAAGCTAAGTAGTGGGTAACGAGAACATACTTTGCTGTGGTAAGATGCTGTTGTTTTACCTGTTCAAATAATTGAAGGGCATCTTCCTTTTTACCGGCAAAAAAAGCATCCACTACTTTTTCTAATGCATTGGTAGTTTTGCCCATGGCAGAAATAATGACTACCATTTTTTCATTATCTGAATGCTTCATGATATGGCCAACATGCTGGATTCTTTCCACACTGCTTACCGAGGCGCCGCCAAATTTGAAAACCTTCATAGAGGGGTGTTGCAAGTTTTAAATTATAGAGTTTATTAGCCCGCAAAAGTCGTACTATTCACCCAAATTTAAAATGTAAAACATTGAAATTTTATAACCTGCCTTATTCCTTATTTTTGTTGCATGCAAAAACCTGCCATAATGAATATTAACAGAAATGTTCAAACCCTTGATGAGTTTACCATACAACAGCTCAGGGATGTGCCCAATGCCACTGGAGAATTATCACATCTGCTGCGGAATATTGGCCTTGCTGCCAAAAGAGTAAATGTGGAAGTGAACAAAGCTGGTCTGGCTGATATTCTGGGCGACACAGGTACTATAAATGTGCAGGGCGAAGAAGTGAAAAAACTTGACATATTTGCGAATAACCAGTTTATTAAAGTGTTAAGTCACGGTATTGCCTGTGCAGGAATAGCCAGTGAGGAATTGGATGATTTTGTTGCTTTTGATGATGCCAAAAGTGTTAACTCAAAATATGTTTGCCTTTTTGATCCATTAGATGGCAGTGCCAACATTGATGTGAATGTTTCTATCGGAACCATTTTTGGTGTGTACCGGAGAAAAACACCTGTAGGCACGGTGGTAACAGAAGAAGATTTTTTGCAGGCCGGTAGTCAGCAGGTGGCTGCTGGATATGTGGTGTATGGTTCTTCTACCATGCTGGTGTATGCTACCCGAAGGGGTGTTAATGGTTTTACTTTGGATCCATCAGTAGGCGAATGGTCACTTAGCCACCCGGATATGAAATGCCCCGATGTTGGGAAAATATATTCTGTAAACCATGGTAATTTTTTTCAGTATGACGAAGGTGTAAGAAATTATATCAATACCTGTCAGAAAAAAGATAAAACAAATGGCGGCCCTTACACACAACGGTATATTGGCAGCATGGTTTCGGATGTACACAGAAATCTTGTTAAAGGAGGAATTTTTATGTATCCGGGTACCATTGAAAAACCAAACGGAAAATTGAGGTTGCTATATGAGTGTAATCCGTTTGCATTTATAGTAGTAGTGGCGGGAGGAAGAGCTACCGACGGTAAACAACGAATATTAGATATTCAACCGACAGAACTACATCAACGGACACCTATGTTTATCGGAAGCAAAACAATGATGGATGAATTAGAGACGTATCTTTAATAGCTAACTTACTTAGATGACCAATACAATTATATCGGTAAAAAATTTGGTAAAAAATTACGGCAGTTTTCATGCTGTAAAAGGAATTTCTTTTGATGTGTATGAAGGAGAAATTTTTGGATTGCTCGGTCCCAATGGTGCCGGCAAATCAACCACACTTGAAATTATAGAAACATTGCGGCCTAAAACCAGTGGCGATGTGATGGTGGATGGCTTGTGTCTTGATAAACAACCCCACGAAATAAAAAAAATAATTGGGGTGCAATTGCAAACCAGTGGTTACTATCCGGGATTAAATCTTTTGCAGTTAATAGAATTATTCTGTGGCTTATACAACAAAGAGGTGGACCCAATGGAACTGCTGGAAATGGTGAACTTGAAAGACAAAGCCAAAGCTAAAGTGAAGGAGTTAAGTGGTGGGCAGAAGCAACGGTTTTCTGTTGCTACTACTTTAATTAACGAACCAAGAATTATTTTTTTGGATGAACCAACTACCGGTCTTGATCCGCAAGCAAGAAGAAGCTTGTGGGAATTAGTAAAAAATATCAGGGAAAGAGGAGCGACTGTTATAATTACCACTCACTACATGGATGAGGCGGAATATTTATGTGACAGAGTGGCCATTATTGATTCGGGTAATATTGTTGCACTAGATTCTCCTGACAAATTAATTGATAATCTAATTGCAACAGGGTTTGAACGTCCGAAAGAAATGAAACTGGCTAACCTGGAAGATGTGTTTATTACCTTGACGGGGCATTCGTTGCGAGAGGGGTAAAGGTTGCCGGAACTTTGTTCCGGCAAAAAAATAAGCGGAACGGAGTTCCGTTCTCCAAATGAGCATTCAAAACAAACTAAAACAATATATGCAAGAAAAAATTGAAGCGCAGAAAACTGCTGGTGCGGTTTTTATGACAGCAAATATCACTAAAGAAGGTGTGAAAGAATTGCCCGGTGGCATTCAGTACGAAGTAATAAAAGAAGGCACTGGTGCACAACCTGAGCTGCGGGATAAAGTAAAAGCCCACTACAAAGGCACTTTGTTGGATGGAAAAGAGTTTGACAATTCTTTTAAAAGAGGACAACCTTTTTCTGCGCCTCTAACCGCATTAATAAAAGGCTGGCAGGTAGCATTGCCACAGATGAAAGAAGGAAGTCATTGGCGTTTATGGATACCATCTGATTTGGCGTATGGCGACAGAGGTGCAGGCAGTGATATTCCGGGTGGGGCTACATTAATATTTGAAGTAGAACTATTAGAAATTGTAAAATAAAATTATGCCATCAGTTGCTATTGATCCCCATTATCCGATAGGCGAATATGTGCCCCAGCCATTTTC
>JANORJ010000609.1:0-2214 GCA_031415255.1 Chitinophagaceae bacterium
CTGAAAATAAAAAACAAGGTATAGCAAATCTTTGGATAGCTGGTCAATGGTTTCGGTAAAAAAATCTTTCTTTAGCATACCAATTGGCCGGGTAAAAGCTCTCAATCCACTTGGGCATTCCGGGCAGCGAAGATTGCAGGATGTTGTGGGTTCAAAGGAAATAGAAACCGGGTAGCCCCATTGCACAGCCCGTTTGGTCCACTTGCTGATATAGTAACTGCTAAGCACTTTTACACCATTCCAGGCACGGCGAGGTGTTATTTTGGAAAATAAATTAAAACTGTCGCTGCGATTAAATCTTGCCATCGGTGGTAAAGTTAGTATTTCGGGCAATAGCCGGGTTTCGAAGTACGGAGTAACACCGATTGTGCATCCGTAATCGCACAACTACGTTGTTCTAAAGGACTGCTACATCGGCATTATACTACAAACTATTGATCTATAGGTAAAGAAAAATGGTATAAGTTGGTATCTTCAAATGAAGTTATAATGGGCAGTTTAATTTTTCCATATCGTATTTTTTCTCTTGGTGACTCGGCCATTACAGTTGATTTTGGTAATTGTATTAATGAGGACATCAACAAAGAAGTGATTGCAAGATTTAATCAATTGCAGCAGCAACCATTGCCTGGAATGATAGAAGTTGTTCCTGCTTATAGTTCTCTTACTGTTTATTATGATGTACCAGCATTAAAGAAAAAGGTAACCGCCGGACAGACTGTCTATGAGTTTATGAAATTACAAATAGAAGAAAGGCTGCATCAATCATTTCAACATAGTGAAACAGATGAAAGGCTGGTTAAAATTCCTGTTTGCTACGAAAATGAATTTGCATTAGATATTCAACAATTGGCGGCTACAAAAAATATTTCTATTGATGAAGTGATAGAAATTCATACTTCAAGAATTTACAAAGTATATATGCTCGGCTTTCTACCCGGCTTTTCTTACATGGGCGAAGTGGACGAAAGAATTGCCACACCAAGAAAACCCCAACCGGCAAAAATTGATGCAGGAAGTGTGGGCATCGCCGGAAAGCAAACTGGCATTTATCCACTAGCATCACCGGGCGGTTGGCAAATAATAGGAAGAACTCCTTTAAAATTATTTGATGCTGAAAAAGAAGAGCCAACATTATTAAAAGCAGGAGATAAAGTACAATTCTATTCCATTTCTAAAAATGAATTTGAGACAATATTATTTACCGAATGATAGCAAAAAATCTGTGTTAATCTGTGTCCATCTGTGGCTAAATAAAAAATGAGTTTAAAAATAATAAAAGCAGGCATTCTCGATACCATACAGGATAATGGTCGCTACGGTTATCAGCATCTTGGTATCAACCCCACCGGGGCAATGGACAAATATGCTATGCAGGTAACCAATATGCTGGCTGGTAATAAGCCCAACGAAGCAATTATTGAAATGCACTTTCCGGCTGCTGTCTTTATGTTTACTCAACCAGCTCTCATTGCATTGGGCGGTGCTGATTTTTCTGCCAGTATTAATGGAGAGTCTGTTCCAGTTCATCGTCCGATTATTGTTGGTAAAAATGATGTGTTGCAATTTCATAAACCAATTAATGGAGCAAGAACTTATCTCGCTGTGGCTGGTGGACTGGCCATTGATAAATGGATGAATAGTTCCAGCACTCATTTAAAAGCAAATGCTGGCGGCTACAAAGGGAGAAATCTTAGAAAAGATGATGAGTTGCTATTATGTAATCAATCTTCTTTTTCCATCGGCCAAAATGATTTCATTGTATTGCCGTGGCAGGCCGATGTAAATTGCTTGCCTGCCGAACCTGCCAACAGCACAGACAGGAAGGCAGGGAAGGATGATAGTAAAGAAATATTTGTGTTACCCGGTAACGAATGGGAAAGGCTGACTACTGAATCAAAAGAAAATTTTACCATGACTTCTTTTGTCATCACACAGCAATCTGACCGGATGGGTTATAGACTAAATAATATTCCACTGCACAGTCTGATTAACGACGAAGTAATTTCATCTGGAGTAAGTTTCGGTACCATTCAGTTATTACCCGATGGCGGACTTATTGTTTTAATGGCCGACCACCAAACTACCGGAGGCTATCCGAGAGTGGCGCATGTTATTTCAGCACATCACTCAAAGATGGCGCAAGTAAAAGCTGGTGATAAAATTCATTTCAGAATTACCAACCAACAAACGGCCGAAGACTTACTGATAAAA
>JANORJ010000610.1:0-5942 GCA_031415255.1 Chitinophagaceae bacterium
CGTATAGAAAAGTTCCTGTCAACACCCACGACATTGGACCAACTGCATTAAGTGTGGAACCAGAAATGGAACAGGTATTTATCGCCTGCCCTGACCATATTTCCAATCCTGATGATTTTGAAAGAAAATTATTTATTCTTCGCAATCATGCTGCGCATACTATCAACAGCACAGTAAGAAAAGATGCGATAGGTTTTTATGTGGCCTCGCTTTCGCATAGAGTGGTAGTGTATAAAGGTCAGCTTACCAGTATGCAGGTTCGCAGTTATTTTCCTGACCTTAGTAATAAAAGAGTGGTGAGTGCTTTTGGTTTGGTACATTCAAGATTTGCTTCCAATACATTTCCTTCCTGGATACTGGCGCAACCATTTCGATACATAGCACATAATGGTGAAATCAATACACTACAAGGAAATTTAAACTGGCTTAAGACAAGTGAGAAAGGATTTACATCTCCTTATTTCAGCAAAGAAGAAATGGAAATGCTGTTGCCCATTATTTCCGAAGGGCAAAGCGATTCAGCTTGTTTAGATAATGTAATTGAACTGTTGACATTAACCGGTCGTTCATTACCACATGTAATGATGATGTTGATACCGGAAGCATGGGATGGACATGAAGAAATGGAACCAGCGAAAAAAGCATTTTATGAATTTCACTCTTCGTTCATGGAACCGTGGGATGGGCCTGCCTCTATCTCTTTTACTGATGGAAAAATTATCGGAGCCACGTTAGATAGAAACGGGCTTCGTCCTTCAAGATATTGTGTCACCAATGATGACCGTGTAATTATGGCATCTGAAACAGGTGTGCTACCAATTGACCCTACCACCATTATTGAAAAAGGAAGATTGCAACCCGGAAAGATGTTTGTGGTGGATATGGAGAAAGGAAAAATTATCAGCGACACAGAATTGAAAAATGAAATTTGCTCGCAAAAACCTTACGGCGAGTGGTTGAATAAATATAAAATAAGGTTGGAAGAATTGCCTGAACCAAGAGTAATGTTTACTCACCTCGAACATGAGCAGGTATTTAAATACCAGAAAACATTTGGATTTTCCACCGAAGATTTGGATAACATCATTGCGCCAATGGCATTAGATGGTAAAGAACCAATTGGCTCAATGGGAACAGATATACCATTAGCAGTTCTAAGTGACCATCCGCAACATCTCAGCCATTACTTCAAACAATTATTTGCACAGGTAACTAATCCGCCCATTGATCCTATCAGGGAAAGATTGGTGATGTCGCTGGCAACGTTCGTTGGTAACAATGGTAATTTATTGTTAGAAGACCCTTTGACTTGTCACAGTGTAGCGTTGAAACAACCAGTACTTACCAACCATGAATTGGAAAAAATAAGAAGTATTGATACCGGTTTATTTCAATCAAAAACAATTCAATGTTATTTTAAAGCCGATGGCAAACCCGGTTCATTGAAAAAAGGATTAGATCGTATTTCTGATTATGCAGTAGATGCAGTGGAAGATGGTTTTAAAGTTTTGATTTTGCAGGACAGAGCAATTGATTCGAACCATGCACCTATTCCATCGTTACTCGCTACTGCTGCCATTCATCATCATCTTATTCGAAAAGGGATGCGGGGAAATGTTGGCATCATCGTAGAAGCCGGCGATGTTTGGGAAGTTCATCACTTTGCCTGCTTGGCAGCTTTTGGTGCAACAGCCATAAATCCATACTTAGCACTCTCCACTATCAGGGATATGAGAGAAAATGGAAAATTATGCGCAGCATCCGGCGGACAAACTGATTTAAGCGAAGAGCAATTAAAGAAAAATTATATCAAAGCCGTTAATGATGGCTTGTTGAAAGTGTTTTCCAAAATGGGTATCTCTACCCTTCAATCTTACCAGGGAGCACAGATATTTGAAATATTAGGTTTGAATAAAGAAGTGGTCAATAAATATTTTACAGGAGCCACTTCAAGAATAGAAGGAATGGGGCTGGATGAATTGGCCAAAGAAGCTTTAGCCAAACATTACTTTGCGTTTAGTAGAAAAGAAATTCCCGTGGACCGTTTACCTGTTGGCGGTGTTTTTCAATGGAAGCAAAAAGGTGAGTTTCATTTGTTCAATCCACAAACAATTCATCTGTTGCAACATGCAACAAAGATGAATGACCTTGCTACATTTAAAAAATATTCGAAGCTAGTAAATGACCAAACAGCAAAAGCTGCAACAATCAGAGGGCTGTTTCAATTCAAAAAAACAAGAGATTCTATTTCCATTGATGAAGTAGAACCGGCAGAAAGTATTTATAAACGTTTTGCAACCGGTGCTATGAGTTTTGGTTCCATCTCCTGGGAAGCGCATACTACGTTGGCAATTGCTATGAATCGTCTCGGTGGAAAAAGCAATACTGGCGAAGGTGGTGAAGATGAAAAAAGGTATGACATGTTACCTAATGGCGATAACATGAGAAGTGCTATCAAACAAGTAGCTTCTGCAAGATTTGGCGTAACAAGTTTGTATCTCACTGAAGCAGATGAATTACAAATTAAAATGGCGCAAGGTGCAAAGCCCGGCGAAGGTGGGCAGTTACCCGGACATAAAGTAGATGAGTGGATTGGCAAAGTTCGACACTCTACTCCTGGTGTTGGATTAATTTCTCCCCCACCCCATCATGATATTTATTCTATTGAAGATTTGGCACAGTTAATTTATGATTTAAAAAATGCTAACCGTGCAGCAAGAATAAGTGTGAAGTTGGTGAGTAAAGCTGGTGTTGGAACAATTGCAGCTGGTGTTACTAAAGCAAAAGCGGATGTAGTATTAATAGCAGGACATGATGGTGGCACGGGTGCATCACCAATCAGTTCTATACGTCATGCAGGTTTGCCGTGGGAATTAGGTTTGGCTGAAACACACCAGACATTAGTAAAAAATAAATTGAGAAGCCGTGTAGTAGTTCAAGCTGATGGACAAATGAAAACTGGCCGTGACATTGCCATGGCTACTTTACTCGGTGCTGAAGAATGGGGCATTGCCACTGCAGCATTGGTTGTTGAAGGTTGTATCATGATGCGGAAATGTCACATGAATACCTGCCCGGTAGGTGTAGCTACACAAGATCCTGAATTAAGAAAAAGATTCAAAGGCGACCCTGACCATGTAGTCAATTTTTTTAAAATGATTACTCAGGAGCTGAGAGAGATAATGGCAGAGCTTGGTTTCAGAACTATCAATGAAATGGTGGGACAGGCAGACAACCTGGAGATGAGAGAAAGTATTGAACATTGGAAATACAAGAACCTTGATTTATCTGCCATTCTTTATAAAGAGCCTAACTCGTTATACACCGGCTTATTCTGCAGTGAAGAACAAGACCATGGGTTAAGCGAAAGCATCGATTGGAAATTAATAGCGGCTGCACAACCTGCAATTGATAATAAAGAAAAAGTTACTGCATCATTTGTAATAAAAAATACAGATAGAACAGCAGGAACGATTCTCTCCAACGAAATCACTAAAAAATATAAAGCTGCAGGATTACCGGACAATACAATTCATTTCAATTTTACCGGAACTGCCGGACAAAGTTTTGGTGCTTTCAATACAAAAGGTATTACCCTGGAACTGGAGGGAGATGCAAATGATTATTTCGGTAAGGGATTAAGTGGTGCGAAACTTATTATCTATCCGCCGAAAGCCGCTACTTATGTTCCAGAGGAGAACAGCATCATTGGTAATGTAGCCTTATATGGCGCTACCAGTGGAGAAGCATTCATCAGGGGCAAAGCCGGTGAGAGATTTTGTGTACGTAATTCCGGTGCCAACGTAGTTGTTGAATCTATCGGCGACCATGGATGCGAATACATGACCGGCGGACAAGTAGTGATACTTGGTGATACGGGTAGAAATTTTGCTGCTGGCATGAGTGGCGGGATCGCTTATGTGTATGATGTGAAAGGAAAGTTTGCTGCCAATTGTAATCCGGAAATGATTGAACTCGATGAATGTGATGTAAATGATAAGAATGAATTGTTCACTATGCTGCAAAAACATTTTGAATACACAGGTAGTACTGTTGCAAAATTCATTCTCGAAGATTTGGATAATCAGTTACAGCATTTTGTAAAAGTGTTTCCGAAAGATTATAAGAAAGCTCTCAGTACACAAAAAATTAAAGCAGGAGTAAATCAATAAATAGTCATCATGGGTAAACCAACAGGCTTTAAAGAATTCACCAGAGAACTTCCGGGTAAAGAACCGGTAGAAACCCGTTTGCATCACTACAAAGAATTTGTACAACGCTATACTGATGAGAAACTAAATCAGCAAGCTGGCCGCTGCATGGATTGTGGTGTTCCTTTTTGTCATCACGGTTGCCCGTTGGGAAATGTGATACCTGAATTTAATGACGCTGTTTACAAACTAGATTGGAAAGAAGCTTACGACATTTTAAGTTCGACTAATAATTTTCCAGAGTTCACTGGGCGGATTTGTCCTGCACCTTGCGAAACTGCTTGTGTGCTCGGTATCAATCAACCTGCCATTACCATTGAAGAAATAGAAAAACATATTATTGAAATTGCTTTTGATAAAGGATTTGTAAAGCCCCGAAAACCAAATCTTCGTTCAGGCAAAAAAGTAGCCGTCATTGGTTCCGGCCCTGCGGGATTAGCAGCAGCCGCACAATTAAACTATGCAGGTCATGCTGTTACTGTTTTCGAAAGAGATGATGCGCCGGGTGGATTGCTGCGATACGGAATTCCCGATTTTAAATTAGAAAAATGGGTAGTGGACAGAAGAATAAAATTGATGGCAGAAGAAGGCATTGTTTTTAAATGCCTGGCAAATGTGGGAGTGAACGTAAGTGTGAATGATGTATTGAGAGAATTTAATGCCATCGTATTGGCAGGCGGAAGTACTACAGCAAGAAATTTATTTATTGAAGGAAGAGAATTGAATGGTGTTCATTTTGCAATGGACTTCCTCAAACAGAATAATAAAAAAGTAGCCGGAAAAGATTTTCTGGCTAATGCAGCTATTGAAAGCAATATATTGAGCGAAGAAGTGACAGCCACCGGAAAAAATGTGGTGGTGATTGGTGGTGGTGATACAGGTAGTGATTGTGTAGGAACTTCCAATCGGCATGGTGCTGTATCAGTAACACAATTTGAATTACTGCCTAAGCCACCGGATGTACGAAATGATTTTATGCCTTGGCCAAGTTTCCCGATATTATTAAAAACAACTTCATCACATGAGGAAGGAGCTAACCGTCATTGGGCGATTGCTACCAAAGAATTTATTGGTGATGGAAATGGAAATTTAAAAGCACTGAAAATTGTTGACCTGGAATGGAAGATTGTTGATGGCCGCCCGGCACAGTTTGTGGAAGTTGTTGACAGTGCCAGAGAAATTCCTTGCGAACTGGCATTACTCGCCATGGGTTTTGTGCATCCGCAGCATGTAGGTTTTATCGAAGACCTCGGCATCGGCCTCGACGAACGGGGAAATGTAAAAGCAGCTGAACAAGACTATCGTACCAATATCTCAAAAATCTTCGCTGCCGGTGATATGCGCCGGGGTCAAAGCCTGGTGGTTTGGGCTATCAGCGAAGGCCGGGAATGTGCAAGAAAAGTGGACGAATTTCTGAATAATGACAACTCCTCCATACTTGAAACCAAAAATTCCATTTTAAGGTTTCAAAGTGTGTAAATGACCTGTATTACAGGTATTTATTTTTTCTATAAAAATATTATTGGATAAATTAATTGAATATTTCAATTAATTTATTCATTTTTTATTGAATTTATTCACATAAATAACAAAACTAACATCTGTTAATTGAATATTTTGCTATTTTCAGTTGAAATAAATCAAATCATTATTTTATCTTATATCAAAAAATTAAAACACAGCTCATGAGCAAAAAAACGGTTAAGCAGGTGGCACCCTTTTTAGTATTGC
>JANORJ010000611.1:0-6374 GCA_031415255.1 Chitinophagaceae bacterium
TGGAAATAACGCTGTTTAGAAACGGCAAAAATGAAACCGGCTGGTTTAATTTACATTACCAACCCATCCGGGAAGATGATAACAGCATTTCCGGCATCTTAGCATCAGCCAATGAAGTAACTGACCAGGTATTAGCCCGCAAACAAACTGAAGACAGCAATAAGCGGTATAACATGATGGTGATGCAATCGCCATTTGCTTTTGCAGTGCTTAAAAGTAATGACATGGTGATTACCCTCGCCAACGATAGCATAAAAGAAATGTGGGGCAAAGGAAAAGAGATAGAAGGCAAACCATTGCTTGAAGTTTTACCCGAAATTAAAGACCAGCCCTTTCCTGTCTTGCTTAATAAAGTTTATACTACCGGCATTCCTTTTTATGCTAATGAAAGTCTTGTACAATTGGAACGCAATGGCAAAATGGAAGATGTTTATTTTAATTTTGTTTATCAGCCCTACCGTGAAGCAGATGAAACTATTTCGGGTGTAGCTATTATTGCTACTGAAGTAACACCGCAGGCAATTTTAAATAAAAAAATAAAAGCAAGCGAAGAACGGTTTCAAGCGGCTGTTAATGCAGTGGAAGGTGTTGTATGGAGCAACAATGCAACAGGCGAAATGAAAGGAGAGCAGTTAGGTTGGGCTGCACTCACCGGCCAAAGTTATCAGGAGTATCAGGGCTATGGATGGGCTAATGCCATTCATCCTGATGATACACAACCTACTATTGATGCCTGGAACGAAGCCGTTAGAGACCGTAAGAATTTTATTTTTGAACACCGTATAAAATTAAAAAACGGAGACTGGGGGCACTTTTCTGTTAAGTCCATTCCTTTATTAAATGCAGATGGGTTAGTATGTGAATGGGTGGGTGTGCATATCGATATTTCTGATCGATATAGGGCAGAAAAAGCCATAATAGAAAGCGAAAAACAATTCAGGCAGATGGCAGAATTAATGCCGCAAAAAGTGTGGACAGCTGATGCCGAAGGGAATAAAAATTATTTTAATAAAACATTACTCGATTATACCGGATTCTCTTTTGAAGAATTAAAAGGCAATGGATGGCAAAAAATTATTCATCCCGATGACTGGGGAAAAAATAAAACCCAATGGGAGAAATGTATAAGCACCGGGCAGGATTATGAAACTGAAAACAGGTTGCGAAGTAAAGATGGGGAATACTTATGGCACCTTACCAGGGCAGTACCTATAAAAGATGAGGATGGAAAAATACAAATGTGGGTAGGTTCTAAAACCGAAATACAAAAGTTAAAAGACGATGAACAGCTAAAAGGGGACTTTTTGAAAATGGTAAGCCATGAACTGAAAACCCCTGTTACTTCCATTAAAGGTTATGTGCAGTTGCTGTTAATGATGCTGAAAGAACAGGAAGTTACCCCTTCTTCATTTTTAGAAACTCCGCTGTTGCGGATTGATAGCCAGGTAAAAAGATTAAGCAGGCTAATATCAGAGATGCTCGATCTTTCCCGCATAGAATCGGGCAAATTAGAAATACAAAAAGAATTATTCAGCCTGGATGTACTATTAGCTGAAACGGTAGAGGATATACGATTTACCAATACCAATCATACTATTAATATTTCACCGGACTTTACTGGCATGGTATATGGCGACAAAGACAGGATAGAGCAAGTGATCATCAATCTTATAAATAATGCCATTAAATATTCACCAGATAATAATGTGGTAGAAGTACGAGTTTATGCGGTAAATGATACCCAGGTAGGCATTAGTATAAAAGATGATGGAATAGGGATTGATGAGGAACACCAGCAAAATATATTTAACCGTTTTTACCGTGCCGCTGGGCAAAGCGAAGAAAATTATGCCGGTTTTGGCATTGGCTTATTTATTGCTAAAGAAATTATTGAAAGACATAATGGTTCTATTACGGTTGAAAGTGAAAAAGGAAAAGGTTCGATTTTTACGTTTACCCTTCCATTAGAGAAATAATATGAAAAATGAAATAACAAAAAAGGAAAGTATTTTAGTAGTGGATGATGACACGGATATAGGCACCATGCTGAAAATGATGCTGGAGTATAAAGGCTATACTGTAACACTGCTAAGCAATGCCAGTCACACAGAACAACTACTAAGCAAACAGCAAACAGACATAGTAATTTTAGATATGCTGATAGCCGGCTTAAACGGCACAGATATTTGCAGAAGTATTAGAAGCAATCCCCTTACTGCTGATTTGCCGGTATTAATGATTTCTGCACTTACCGATGCCCGAAATATTTGTATTGATGCCGGGGCTAATGATTTTTGTGCCAAACCATTTGAAATAGAGGAAATACTGGCGAAGGTTAATAACCTGTTACATGAAGTAAAGAGTCATTAATAAAACAAATACTCTGTAAAAGAAGTTTTAGCTGACTCTGATAAAAAAAATACTTGAATGGAACCGGGAAAATATTACCTGAAATAAAAAGCATTTTAATAGAAAGCCCTTCGTTGCAAAGCGAGGGGTTTTTAATATAGGCCCCTGCTAAGAATCAATTAAATTTAATACAAGGGATTTACAAACATATAGGGTGGCTGCAAGCCACTAATAAAAGTTATACCATCCCCCAAAAAAAATAGCAATTTAATTCCAGTTGAAGCTGTACAATAACTAACAATTTTTATAAAGAAATCAGTAAATTAGCAGTATTAGTTTTATCAGTAAAGTGCAAAAACAAAGATTATATATTGACACTTCTGTATTTGGCGGATTCTATGACGAAGCAGTTAATTTGGCATCGGGATATATTGATGAAAAGGTAGTAGGACAAACAAGCTATGCAGACTGCCTGCATATTGCATTGGCGACTATCAGCAGGGCAGATTATTTAATAAGCTGGAATTTTAAACACATTGTAAACGTTCAAAGAATAAGAGGTTACAATGCGATTAACCTGAAAAATGGTTATAAACTTTTAGAAATACGTTCACCAAGAGATTTTATTCAATATGAAGACAACGACTGAAAAAAAATTTGATGCAGTAAAATTTATGCGTCAACAACGGGAAAAGTTAAGCGAAAAACTGTCTAAAATGACTAAAGGTGAGATTGTTGAGTATTTTAAAAAAAGAAAATTTGAAACTCAGACAAAGCCATCTTCATAATTACAACTCCCTCACCAACTTTTCCAATTCCTTCTCCTCCAACAACTGTCTTACTGGCTTTCCTTCTTTGGTTGCCCATTTAATTAACCGAATACATCCATCTGCAATTTCAATCCCCGTAATATCTCCATCACTATAGCAACAGCAGCCTGTATTAAAATAAGAAGGTTTCATACTCATGTAATCAACCGACACAGCAGCAAATTCTTTTTCCCGTTTCTTTATTTCATCCAATTGTTTATCTAGCTGATGCTGTTTATTTTCTTTTCCGGCCAATTGAAATTGTTTATACAACCTTTCTATGTGGGTTAGCGATGCAAACACTGGCTGATGTGTGTGACCTGTTATCAGCAGCGTATTCTTTTGTTCTGCCGACCATTCATACATCAAATGATTGTGCAAGGTTTTCTTTTCGTTGTTGTAAGCCGGAGTGTTGGGGTTTATGCGGAGCAAAGATTGCAATGGCGCCCATATATACGTTACAAAAAATTTACTAAACCAGTTTCCATCGCTTTGGGCATCGCCCTGGTGGCCGTGGGTAAGCAAGATGGTCAATGGTGAATATTCAGTAGTGAGTGGCTCATCATCTTTAGTGTTTGCTAACTGCTTACTGCCAACTGCACACTGCAAAATTACTCCTTCATACACTTTTACTTTTTCGCCAAACATACTCTTCAGATGCCAGTAGGCCCAGAGGCCGTTGTACCAGTACAAATCATGATTGCCAAATACTTTTACAAAATTGTTCTGCGTCAGAAATTTTTTCTCTGCTTCAAAAGTGGCTTTGTTATGTTTCTTTACATTCCAAATACTATTCTCCCACAGCTCTTCGCTATCGCCAAGGTTAATAAAACAAAAATCGTTGCTGCTGTAGTAATTTAATGCTTCCAGATAATTGGTTTCTGCAAACCTGAAATCATCGGCTCTGTTCCTGTTTCCTTTATGCTGGTCGGAGAAAATGATAAACTTACCGGTATGTTGTTCAAAAGGAATGACCAACCCTTTTTTACCCGGGTCTTCCAGTATAGAAGTGGATAATTTAGTCAATGCCTCAAAAATCCGCTGCCGGTTTGGTCTGGATGAAAATTTTGCTGCTGCCCACAGCACCGGTTTTGATAATAGACGGCGGAGCATACAGTACAAAAATTATTTCACGGCAATCATGCTGATTTCCACATTTACAAACTTGGGCAGGGCAGACACCTGCACGGTTTCCCTGGCCGGAAAATCACTTTCGAAGTATTTACCATACACCGTGTTTACTTCGCCAAACTGGTGCATATCAGTAATAAAAATGGTAGTTTTTACCACATCGCTAAAGTCCATCCCCGCTTCCTGCAAAATAGCTTTTAGGTTATGCATCACCTGGTGAGTTTCTTCCTGAATATCCCTGTTTTTCAGTTCGCCAGTGGTTGGGTCTATGCACACCTGCCCGGAAATAAAAAGCATACCCTGTCCCGATTTTTCGGGGTTGCCGGTTAAAATTGCCTGGTTATAAGGGCCAATTGGATCGGGTGCGTTGCTGGTGTTGATGATGGTTTTACTCATGATTATTTTCAGGCTTTTCGTCTGCAAAGGGGGTTAAGAAAAATTCAATGAAGCGAATTTAGCTTTATACGTTTTCTTTGCAAAAAAGGATTATGAAGATTGTGGTGATAACCAATGATGAACTAAAGGAAGAACTGCTGGCACAGGGTATGCAGCAGGATGTGCAGGTGGAATGGCAGCAAGAACCCAATCTTATTCAAGACGCAGTTGCATACATTGATTTGCTATTCAATGAATCCGCTGAAAGAATAGAAAAATTAAAAAAACTGTCCGCAGAATCCGGCCCCCGGGGCTCTGTGAGTGGACAATCTGCTATCATTATTGTAAACGCTGTTAGTATTACTTTGGAAGAACTGCCTCCCACCTTTATCCGCATTAATGGTTGGAATAGTTTTTTAAAAAGATCAGTAACAGAAGCAAGCGGTACGGATATACATAAAGAAGCAGCAGAAAATATTTTCTCTTTTTTTAATAAAAAAATAGAATGGGTGCCGGATGTGCCGGGTTTTATTACTGCCAGAGTAATCAGTATGATCATCAACGAAGCTTTTTTTACATTGAACGAAAAAGTGAGTACCAAAGAAGAGATTGATACAGCGATGAAGTTGGGAACTAACTACCCATACGGCCCGTTTGAATGGGCTTCCATAATTGGTTTAAAAAAAATAACCGGGCTTTTGACAATATTGGCTGAAACAAATTCCCGCTACACCCCATCTGCTTTGTTACAAAAAGAAGCACTATCCTGAATGAATTTAATTTTAAATATAGATACCGCACTTGATACAGCTTCCATTTGCCTGGCAGATGGTGAAACAATAATCGGATTGGCGATTAATGAAAACCAAAAAGACCATGCGGCATGGCTGCATACTGCCATAGCAGAAATGTTGCAAAAAAATAATTTCACCCCCCATCAATTAGCTGCGGTGGCAGTAAGCATTGGCCCCGGATCTTACACAGGCCTGCGGGTTGGTTTGGCAGCGGCTAAAGGATTGTGCTATGCACTAAAAATTCCGCTGATTGCAGTAGGTACGTTGGAAATGATTGCGTTTGCCGCAAAAGAAGAAGCAACGACACTGATTTGCCCTATGATTGATGCCCGCCGCCTGGAAGTTTTTACAGCCGTTTATGACAAATCTCTTCAGGAAAAAACACCGGCTTATGCACTTATTCTTGATGAAAATAGTTTTGCATCGCTTCTTGCTACCGACAAAGTTCTTTTCTGTGGAAACGGCAGCAAAAAACTGCAACCGCTGATTAAAAATGCCAATGCCACCTTTAATACAGCTGTTTGCAATGCCTCTCACCTTGCGGCATTATCTCATATTTGTTTTGTAAAAAAGCAATTTGCAGACCTCGCCTATACAGAGCCCTTATATATTAAAGAATTTTATTCGCCTGCCCGCAAGAATTGAGCAAAACATCCGTCAAATCTGTTCAACATTGGGATTAAATAACCATGTAGAATAGTTTGCCACAAAGCTTAGTAGCACTATACCATCTATCAATTATTTATTTTATAAAAAGTTTGTGGGGTAACTTTACCATCAGACTTTAATAAGCAAATCTTATGAATAACTATTCACTGACCATAAACGGTCATTCTGACAACGGCACTTTACTTAAAGTGGATTTATTGAATGTAAAAAAAGCATCATTAATTCTCAGGGCGGTTAATCACAAACT
>JANORJ010000612.1:0-2948 GCA_031415255.1 Chitinophagaceae bacterium
CGAATCAGTACTTTTTAAAATAAGCGGCACGGCTTCGCCCTATAATAAAGGATTGTACCTGGTTGAATCTTCTTCTCAGTTTGATAAAACCTTTAACTGGGCAGGTAATAAAAAAGCAGCGACCAGTGATTATTTTCAATATCTGATTGTGGTTAGTAATTCGGACTGGGCTGTTCCTTATGGAAACAACACGGCTAAATAACTATGCCACAGTTTTTAATTTAGCAAAGCGATTGCTATTTTTTCCCGTAACTCTACCACATCAACCGCATTACTATTGCTGATAACAAAAATTGTCTGATTAGTATTTATGAAATGATACCAGGCAAGATTGGCTCCACTAATACCTCCCCGCCTGTCCATTACTTTGGCTTTTACTTTTCCAAACTCTTGTTCATTTACCCAAAAGCTATAGGCCACTCCCCAAAGCGCAGGGTAAGAAGTGGTCATTAGCAGAACTGTTTTTTCTTTTAAAAGTTTATTGGTGAAAAGAGCCTGGTCAAATTTATATAAATCTGCTGCCGTAGAATACATGGCGCCGCTAGCATAAAAATTTTCTATCCAATAAGGGTCGTCGTTATAAAATTTTCTAGTGCTGTCAACCAAATAATAATTTACCATGCCGGGAATGATGTCTTTGTTGTGCAAGTATCCGGAGCTATTCATTTTTAGTGGGAGCAATATCTTTTCTGTCAAAACATTTTCATAACTCTTGCCGGTAATTTTTTCAATAATCTTACCTAAAATAATGTAGTCAGCATTTTTATAACTCATCTGCTTACCCGGTTCGCTTACTAATTTACCACTGCAATATTTACTAATGATAGAATCAGTAGTTAGCTGCATGGCATACATAGCCTCGCTGCCCTGGTCCAGGTTTTCAATACCGCTACTATAAGTAAGCAGTTGGTGAATAGTAGCTTTATCCCTGGCTTCCCCTTTATACTCCGGCAAATAAAAACCAATTGTTTTTGCTAAATCAATTTTACCTTCTTCCATCAATTGTAAAATAATGGTGGCGGTAAAGGTTTTTGTAATAGAAGCTATTTTGAATTTCGACTGGTTGTTTACCGGAATTTTATAGGGCCTGTTGGCCAGTCCAAAAGATTTGTGATATACAATGCTCCCTTTATCAGCTACTAAGATGGTGCCGCTAAAATTTTTCTTTGCATAAAATTGAGTGGCGATGGTATTGAATTTTTCCTTTTGGGCAAATGAATCAAATACAAGCAGACATGCAATCAGTATGTTGAAAATTTTCTTCATTATTTATTCCTTTTTTAAAATTTTAGTTGGAGAGGTGATTCCAGTTTTTAACCTGGCTGCAATTAGCAAAGCCCTGTCAATTTTTTTGTCAGTTGATTTTAGCATATTCACTAATGCAATCAGTCCTCTTTTATTTCCAGCCGTGAGGCTGTCGAAAATTTTTTTTGCTGCCGGGTCGGTAGCTATTACTTCGGCAAATTCTTCTGGAACATTAAATTGCAACTCACTTTTGTCTATTTCTATTTCAGCCTTTACGGCGCTTCCAGCTTTTGCCTTCAGCTTTTTCAGGTTAGCGGCACTTATCATCAGGTAATACATACCTTCTTTTGTTTTCATTACCGCAGCATGCAGGCTAACGGTAGCATTAAGTTTACACAGTACTCTTTTATTACCGCCGGCAGTTACCCGTTTTACTGTTTTTGCATCCAGTTCAATGTAGTGCATATAGCCTGCACCCATACTTTGTATGATATGATTTGTTATCATCCGTTTTGTTGCAGCCATTCTTTAGGGCTTTGGCCGGTTATTTTTTTGAAGGCTCTATTAAACGTTGCTTTTGAATTAAAGCCACATTCAAAGGCTATACCTAACAGTGTTTGTTTTTTATGCTCGCCATTGTTTAGCATTTCCTTTACTGCTGCTATACGAAACTGGTTTACAAAATCATTAAAATTAATACCAAAGCCCTGATTCACCATTTTTGAAATATGTGAAGGATTACTTTGCAATTGCTTTGCCACCTGTGTTAATGACAGCTCAGGATCTTCATAGGCCTTGCCAGCTTGCAGCAATTGTAGTATTTTTTCTTTCCAGCTATTTATTTCTTCAGAATGCGTTGACGCTGCTATCGGAATGGAATCGATATCTATTACTTCTGCTTCTTCAGTGAGGCTGGTATCGTTGATTGAGGATGAATGGTAGTTCAATAATAAAGCAGGACGGTACTGCAAAAGGTTGGGCCGAAAAGCAACTTTTGTTTCTATAGAATTGGCATATCCTGTGATGGCGATATAGTAAAACAGCATAGCAAAGACAAGGAAATACCACCAGGTGTCCCAATAGCTCATATCCATTATTTCACCCAAGACATAAAAAATCACCTTTACACAAAGCATAATAAGAAAAGCCACTAAAAAATTCCGCACCCAGCGAAAGAAAACCCCATCCGCATAACTAATTACCTGTACTATTAATTTTTTATACAGGTTATAATAACGCAATGACAAAAAGAAATAAAATAGCATAGAGGCAAAACCGGTTAGCTGGTACCAGGTATCAAAATCAGGGTCCTGCCCAGTGGCGATGAAATAATATTTTTTCAACACCAGCTTATCTGTTACCACCATTATTATACAAAACAGCAGATACAATATGCCGGGTAATAAATGCCACCATTCTTTTTTTCCAAACCGGAAGGAAGGATTCAGCAAACTTTGCACATAAAAGAAAATAACAGGACCAATAAAATACAAATGCTGAAAGGGAACATAGAATAGAATATCCCGGTAGGGCTGTGCATCATACCAACCGGCAAAGCCTACCATCCAGGGAGCGATGTATAAAATACAAAGCAGTAAAAAAAGACTTAGCCATTTATCAGAACGGCTTTCATTGATTACCCCCTTTCTATATAAAAGAATGGCATAGACTAAACCATGTACAAAAAAAATAAGCAGCAGGGA
>JANORJ010000613.1:0-3187 GCA_031415255.1 Chitinophagaceae bacterium
TCAATAATTTGGGTGCAAAAAAGAAGATTTCGTTTCAAGTTACTGGCATCCGCCACCGCCACCACTACATCGGCTTTCAAATCTTTGTCTTGCCCAAGCAACACTTTGTAGCTCACCCATTCATCCAGTCTTCGGGGGTACAGGCTGTAAGTGCCAGGCAAATCAATTATTTCGGCATTCTCTGTCGGCGATAAAGAAGTTGTACCAGTTTTCTTATCAACCGTAACGCCTGGAAAATTGCCGACTTGTTGATTCAACCCCGTCAGGCAGTTAAAAAGGGAACTCTTTCCACTGTTGGGATTACCCACTAAAGCGATATGTAGTTTGTTGTTTTTCAACGTAAGGTAAACTCGGCAAATGTAGAATGGTAAAGGCAAACAGCCTTACGAATTGCGATTTTTGGGCAACTGTATCGGGAAGAAGATTTGTTAGCCAGCGTCCCGTTCTTTGGGCATCAACTGTTGCGAACGAAGTTCTGTTATTGTTTCTTTTTGGGGAAAAGAAACAATAACCTCCGTTCATCGTTCGGTTCATTGGTCAACAACCCACCCCGATTTATCAAAGTAAAAAGATTGTTTCAATTCGCCCCTCCAAGGAGGGGATGAGCCTTTTGTTTGAATTTACATTGTTATATACTTGTCAAATCATCTGTGTTAATTTGTGTTCATCTCTGGCCACCACATACCTTTGCCACCACAATAACTACTTATGTATCCCAATTTTTCAAAAGCCCTTTTAATTGCAATAATATTTTCTGCTTGTTCCGCACCAAAGAATATCGCCATACCCGACACACAAACAACAGACAAATTAAAAGCTCATATTCAATACCTCGCCGATGATAAACTGGAAGGAAGAAGAACCGGCACCAATGGTGAAGAGCTAGCCATGCAATATATCATCAGTCAATTTAAAGAAATTGGGTTAACACCAAAAGGAACAGAATACTATCCGCAGGACTTTATTGTGAATGATGGTAAACAAATGGATGCCGTTACAGAATTTATTATAAACGGAAACAAACTTGAAACCGTAAAAGATTTTTTCTTGTTTCCTTTTAGTCCCGATCAAAACATTGAAGCCTTACCCTCCATTGCTCTGCAGGAAGTAGGCATGCCCTGGTTTTTTGATTTGAAAGATGTGCTGGAAGAAAATATAAGCAATCCGCATTTTGATTTGGTCGAATACATCCGAACCAATTTTAAGGGCATTGATAAAAGAGGAGCTGTGGCTATGATTTTTTACAACACTTCTTCCATCGAAGACAGACTTGGTTTTAATCCCGGAGACAAGTCAGAAAAATTAACTATTCCGGCTGTGTATGTAACAAAGCAGGCAGCAAAAAAATATTTCGCTGATAAATCTGCTACACTGAATATTAAACTGAGAACATCCATCAGCGAAAAAAACAGAGTCGGCCGCAATGTGATTGGCTACATTAATAACCGGGCGGCCACCACTGTAATATTAGGTGCTCACTACGACCATCTTGGTTATGGCGAAGATGGCAACTCAATGATAAGAACCGGAGAAAAAAGTATTCATAATGGTGCCGATGATAATGCAAGTGGCACCGCAGCATTAATTGAGCTGGCAAGAAAACTAAAAGCATCAAAAGCCACTAACAACAATTATTTGTTCATTGCTTTCTCCGGAGAAGAAGTAGGATTGTTTGGTTCAAAGCATTTTACCGAAAACCCAACGATTGATTTAAAGACGGCGAACTACATGATTAATATGGATATGGTAGGAAGGCTGAATGACAGCAGTAAAGTCTTAACTATTGGGGGCTTTGGCACATCTCCCGCATGGGCTGATGTGGTAATACGACAACAATTCATGCTTCCTTATCCCGGTGTTAAAACAGCGCCGTCTTACCTAAACATAAAAATAGACAGCAGTGGCACAGGCCCCAGCGACCATACTTCTTTTTACAGAAAAGACATTCCGGTATTATTTTATTTCACAGGGTTGCATACCGATTATCACAAGCCAACAGATGATGCAGATAAAATTAATTACGGAGGAGAACAGCTAATTGTTCAGCATATCTATAATCTCATTGAATCATTAAATAATAAAGGCAAGCTGGCTTTTCTGAAAACAAGAGAAACACAAACATCCACCAATCAACGGTTCAGCGTTTCTATGGGCATAATGCCCGACTATACTTATTCCGGCACCGGTGTAAGAGCTGATGGAGTAAGCGACGGCAAGCCGGCACAAAAAGCCGGATTAAAAGCCGGAGATATTATTATACAATTAGGCGATACCAATATTTCTTCATTGGAAAATTACATGCAGGCACTCGGCAAATTTAAAAAAGGAGAGCAAACGAAAGTAAAATTCAAAAGAGGAAATGAAACATTGGAAGCAACGGTTGAATTTTAGCGTCACGGAATTTTTCGCCACAAATGAACACAGCTGGAGTCTTTCAAGTGTATAAATCTGTGTCCATTTGTGTTAATCTGTGGCTAACCTTTTTTGTATTTAATTGCCTTTTCGAATTATTTGTGCAAATCGTGGCTAACAAAAATGCTGTAACTTGTAAATGAATTTGAATCCATGGCAGACCGAAATCCGAAATTAATTCTTGACACCCATCAGCTTACTGAAGAGTTTTTTGATGATACCCGGCTGCTCGGCATAATGGCCCCTGTGAAAGATTATCAGTTCTGCTGGCACCTAAATAATACTATCGGGTTGAACTTCCGCAACAACAACGAACTTGAAATACAACTTACCAAAAAGAAGCGAAACTATTTTTTTTCAGTGTATGAGTATTGCGAGCCAACTCGTTTCTTATCGCATTATGTTTATAACAACCAGCATGACGGGGAATATTTATTACCTGAGTTCAAACACCTTGATTTTTTGTGGTTAATGAAAGGGGATGAAGTAAGCGATGAGTCATTACAGGAAACGATTCAAACCATAAAAGCGATCAACAGTGTGCAACTGGTGCTGGAGCTGACCAATGAAAAGATTAAGCACAAAGAACATTTAGTTTTTTAAAAACACATCTATGTGGGAAGAAAAAGATAACAAGCTCTATAAAAAATTCCAGTTCAAAAACTTCAGCGAAGCTTTTGCCTTCATGACCAGAGTGGCAATTGAAGCAGAGAAGATGGACCATCATCCGCTATGGACAAATGTCTACAACACTGTTGAGATTTGGCTGAACACA
>JANORJ010000614.1:0-13600 GCA_031415255.1 Chitinophagaceae bacterium
CCCAATGGGGTATTGTACCGGTTTGTAGTATTGCCTATTTTTCAATTGCAATTCAAAAGCTCCTTTGTAAACACCGGTTCATTCCTCCTCTGTAAAAGCAAGTAAATTAATCGAGAATTCTCAGCATCCGATATTCTCACAATCAACCCCCTTCACTGGTATCACATTTATTCGCCGCCTGTCCGGGTCAAATTTCCAGGCTTTCTTTATCAGCTTCATATGCTGCCCGGTGTTTTCTTTGCCCCAAACAATGATATAATTATTTTCTTGTTCATTTTGCCGGCAAAAGCTGCTACGAACTGTCCATCCTTTTAGCACACCTGTTATCTCCACCACATCAATTACTTTAAATTTATCAGAAGCGGTATCTTCCATAATGCTGAATAACACTATATAGGTTGTTCCTTTTTTAAACACCTCCGACATTATTCTTTCGGGGTCATTCAAAGAGTTGGCAAGTCCGCCTTCCATATATGTCCAGCCCTTCAGGGCAAAAAGATTGCGGCTATCGGTATATACTTTTCCAATCAACGATTTTTTGGTACCGGCATACTTACCTTGTGCTACTACAATTTCTGATAGCAGTACACATAACACAGATAAAATGAAAACTCTTTTCATAAATTTTTATTAATCAACTAATCCTCTTCTGGGGGACAGCGGCCACCCGGTCTTTCCCAACGTTTGTGGGCTTTCCATAATTCCCGTTCTGCATTATATTCTGCACCAAAGAAACTGAGTGAAAGGCCCGCCACTAATTTGCAACGCATGTTCCCCATCTGGCAGGGGGCATAGGTATCCACTTGTGTATCCACGGCTGTATTCATCAGAAAGTAGGGAACCACAATTTCTCCTAGCGAAGCAATTTCAAACCTTGGAAACTCCACTCCTATACCAAGCCCGTTGCCCATCATGGATGCAGATAATGTTTCGCCAATCACTTCCATTGTATTGGAAGCCACACTGCCCTCTGCATTTACAGCATTGCCACTGTACTGAAAACCTATATTACTGTCGTACGTAAATTTAAAGTTACCCTGACTACTGGCATTTTCCTGTATGTAAGGAAAAATTTTTACGTTAGCTTTTGTTTTGAACATGAATGGAATGCCACCAATAAGTATGGGTCTTTCAAACATTGTCCAGGGAATATTAATTAGTTCGCCTTCTTCGCCCAGTGCTACTGCTGCAAACAATACTTCCACTTCGCCATGCAGGTTCTGGTTTTGAGAACGGAACAATTGTAATTCAGAATTGGCAACTGTTAATTCTGTTTCGTTGTCATAATCACTTACAAATCCACGGAAAGTAACGTTGGCTTGCCCTGCATTCTGCCGGCTCATTACTATTTCATAATTCAATTTTCGACCACCTTCCGGTCGCAATGAAATGGAAATATTATAACCGGCCAGTTCGCCTTCGTATCGGAGGTTTTGTGTAACGGCAGGATCACCACCACCCTGTGCAAACGCAGTATTCCCAAACGATACATTGAATTTATTCAACATTGCCTTGCTATTATCCTTCCAGTCATAATGCTCTTTAAAATGCAAATGTGCATCAGAGAATACATCGGTGAATTTGCATTTTTCTGTTTGCACCACTACTTTACCATTACTCTTTGCTGCTGAAATAATTTTTCGTACGGAGTGGTTACGAAAGAAAACAAAACTACCGGGTTCCAGTTTGGCCACATCGTCAGCTGCCGCAGAAAAAACATACTCGCCGCCTTTCATATCAGCTTTTTCCAGGTAGTTCATATCAGCATCTGAAACTTCCTTAGCAGTTGGTTGCATTTTTACTTCTGATGCTAATACTTGATCAGGGGCTGATAGTTCCCATTGAATGCCAGCATCGGGGTCTTTGGCATAGATAGGATTGGTACTGTTACCTTTTGCTTTACTGTCAGATTTATTATTGCTACACTGAATGTTTGGTTGCAAAAAAACAACCAGGAAAAATAAAAAGACAGTAATAAAACGGCCGGGAGTTGTTTTTTTCATACTTAAAAATTATTATTTCAACAGTCATAAAATGGTGAATACGATTCGCTATTTTACTTTTACACAGTCAATCACCCTGTCCTCTTTGGTAGAAGTCCAGGCTACTTGCAGCGGGCCATAAGTACCTCCACCTGAGTAAACCTGCCGCAACGTAACATACCCCACAAAACATTTTCCATCCGATTTGTATGCCATCCAGATATGAGGATTAAAATATTTGTAAGTAGGTAATCCATAATCATCCTTGGCAATATGCCAGAGTACACCGCTGTACTGTTCGGCAACAAATTTGATGATGGTTCGCCTGGGCAGATCTCTTTTCAAAATGGCAGCGACCTTTGCGGTAGTAGCATTGGGGTCGGTAAGTTTGCCCGGGTTAGAAAAAACAGTTGGCATCTTATCAAGACGAAAAGCATTTTCTGCCATTAGAAGCCAACTGGTCTTACCGTTTTTTCGCAATGTGGCGATATCAGTTTCACGCAATGTAAAATCGAAACCGTCTTGGATGAATGGCCATTTTTCCTGATCTTCTTCACGGTCATAGGCATCAATAGTTCTTGAAAAGAGCTTAACGTTGATATGATAATTTCCCCCGGAGGGTAAATAATCTGGAGTGACCATATTATACATAGGCGTGTAGCCATATCCTGCAGTAAAATCATCCGTCATGGAATACAAGCTGCTCGGCTGCGTGGGATCCGGTAGTATGTCGAAGTTGAACCAACTTTTGTCAAGATTCTCATTCGGAACCAGCATATAATTATTCCGGCTTACATGATATCCTACAGGCTTACCATCCTTCAGTACTTCTACCTCGCATACGAAAAAGTAATGACCCTTAATTTCCCTAAGCTTAAACGCTTCTTTAATCGTACTTCCCGAAATTTCGAGCCTTCCATAGATATAATCGCTGGAAGTAAAATTTGTTTTATTGGGAGAAGAGCTCTCTGAAAAGGGTGTCCCCGAAAAAAGAATCTTGCCATTGACAGCATTCTCGGTAGTTGGTGTTTTCTTTTTTCCGGGGCCGGCTATTGCGAGCAGCGGGAACAACAGGGTGAAAAGAAGAAAAGGTTTCATGATATATGTTTTATTAAATGATGAAACTGGTTGCACTGCGTTTCCGGATGTTACCTACAGGAAAAACTATACTCATCAGCAACAAAGCAGGTATAACGAATTCAGGTTGCATGTCGTTTTTTAGATCAGGAAATTAATGGTGTATAAATTTAGTAAAGTTCCAAACATATTCCTAAAAATGTAATCTCCGGGTAGAGTCTCGAGTTGAAATTTTATCTCCCGACAGCTTGAAAGTACATCGTATTATCAAAGTCATCGCTTTTATACCATTCAGGATTATTAGTATATGGAATTATGCGGCTTTACCAATTTGGCCAATAGGCAAGAAGTATTAGAAAATAAAGGTGTCTATTCTATTTCTATTGAATTAGAACAGGATGAAGATGTGCAAAGAAACGTTTCATACTATGGGTAAAGGTTTACAAAACCGACTATTTGGTTTCTTTCATTTTTTTAAGTGCCCCTTCTATTAATTTTTGTGATGTAGAACCCATCTTAATCATAAATTTTTGTTGGTTTCCGGGTTCCGTTATTTCGATTAACCCACTTCCCATTTGCCGTGCATCGGTTTGGTCTGTTTTATTTTCATACGCCATTTTGATATTATCCACTACCGCATAAAACAAAGACAGTTCCGGCATTTTTTTAATATAAGTTCCCCCACTGTAGGTACCGCTGGAACTCTGCGCAGGGCTTACCGGAAAATATTCAAACTCATTTTTGTTAAATACATAGCGATTTGCACTGCCATCTGAATACACATAGTCTTTTTGATACCAAGGATTACCGGTCGCTGCTATTTCCATATTTCTCTTTTTGATTACATCGCAACTTGACATCAATAGCATTAATAACAACAAGAACGAAACATTCCGTTTGAAAAATGACGGCGAAAGAGATAATACTTTTTTCATACGCTGTAACTATACCAGAAAATTACAATTAATCAGGAAAAGAATCCGGATTACCTTTGTTAATTATGGAAGAAACCCGAATAATCCTTTTTGATGGTGTTTGTAATTTTTGCAATTACTGGGTAAACTTTGCCATCAAACGAGACAAAAAAATAAAATTAAAATTTGCTGCGCTGCAAGGAGAAACGGCAAAACAATTGCTGCCAAAAAACAATATCAACCCAACTTCCCTTAGCTCCGTTATTTTTATTGATAATGGGAAAGCTTACACACAATCATCTGCGGCTATCAGAATTTGCAAACACCTAGATGGTGGATGGAAATTATTTTACGGACTAATCATTATCCCAAAATTTATCAGGGATTTTGTGTATAACATCATTGCCCGCAATCGGTATAAATGGTTTGGCAAAAAAGAAAGCTGTATGATGCCCACTCCGGAAATGAGAGAAAGATTTCTTGATTAAGTTATCTGGAATTAATAGCTACAACTACTTTATCAATATTTAAAGCCCCATAGTTAAAAGTGTGTTTGGTACCATCCGTTAAAGTAAGGATTGCTTTTTTAGCTAGAAAGCTTTTTTCTACTTGCACATCAGTTATCTCAGATTTATTAATTTCAAGATAACCCTCACTTCCCCATTTTATAAACATAGCTTCTGATAAAAGTCCTTTTGCTGATACATCATATTTTGCATCGTAGAGAAGCCTCTTGTTAGTGATGGTCAGTTTGCCATTATACTTTCCACCGCCGGGAGGAATGTAGAGCAAAGTCCAGGTGTCAATAGTCTGTTCATCATCTGATAAAGTAAATGGGAGTTTTGACATAGTGGTTTATTTTAAAGTAAGTTACTGTATTTCTATTGCACCTTTCATATAAAAAACACATTTGCCTCCCATGATAACCCTGTCACCTTTTTGCTCACAATAAATATCACCGCCCCTTTTAGAAAGTTGTTTGGCTATCATCTTTTCTTTTCTCAGTTTCTCACTCCAGAAAGGAATAAGTTGTGAGTGAGCCGAACCGGTAACCGGGTCTTCATCAACACCAGCTGTGGGTGCAAAGAACCGGGACACAAAATCAACATCCTTTCCCGGTGCCGTAATGATGACCATCTTATCAACTTTTTTCATCAAAGAAAAATCGGGATTACAATTTTTAACCGCTTCCTCATTCATCAACTCAACAATATATTCCCTGTTTTTATATACTCCTGCTATTTCTGGATTACCAAGTGAAACCAGTAATGCGTCCGTGTACTCTGTTATTCGTTCCGGCTTCCATGACGGGAAATCCATTTCTAGTAAGCCTTTCCGTTTTGTAACAGTGAGCAAACCACTTTTTGAATCAAACACAACCTTCTTCTTTTTTGTTTTCAGTATTTCAAAAATCACATAGGCCGAAGCCAGTGTGGCATGACCGCATAGGTTGATTTCAAATGCCGGGGTAAACCAACGTATGTCAAAATCAACTCCATTTTTTTGGGAAGGAACAAAGAAAACTGTTTCTGCCAGATTATTCTCCATCGCCAGTTGCTGCATCAGTCCATCAGCAATCCATTTTTTTAGTGGTATTACCGCAGCAGGATTGCCGCCAAAAAGTTTATCGGTAAAAGCATCAATCTGATAAAGTGTAAGTTTCATTGCTTTGGAATTGAATTATAAAATTGAGGTAAAGATATTTTATACCGCACTGCTACAATACGGATGGCAAAAATGATAAGAATGCAGAAAATTGTAACGACATCTGCATCCATTTTCAGGTTTCGCAACAAAAAATATATCAATCCGCCAGCAATGCAAGCCAGCGCATAAATTTCTTTTCTAAACAATAACGGAATGTTATTAAGCAACACATCCCTTACCACACCACCAAAACAAGCAGTAATGGTTCCCAATGTAATACAAACGCCGATACTAAAATTTTTTTCTATCCCCAGTTTAATGCCTACTACAGTAAATAAGCCAAGCCCCAATGCATCAAATAAAAATAAGGTAGTGGTAAGATGTTTTAGATAGCGGCCAAAGAACATGGTAACTACAGCCGAAGAAAAAATAACAATCGTCGCAGTAGAATTTGTCAGCCAACTTACGGGCAAATTACCTATCATCATATCCCTGAGTGTGCCTCCGCCAATGGCGGTAACAAAAGCCAGTACCAACACACCAAAGGGATCCAGTTTTTTCTCCATAGCCAAAAAAGCACCGGACACAGCAAAGGAAATGGTACCGAGAATATCAATGATATAAAGAAAGTGAGTTGGCATTATCGTAAAATTAAATAACCCGCCTCAGATGAAAACGGGTTAGCAGATTAATTGACAAATTTAATGCTCTTATTTGTCGTCTTTATCTTTTTTGTCAAGCCTGAAAGACACTTTACAGATAACTCCGTAGGATTTTATTTTTCCATCTTTTACATGAGCTTTCATATCCTTTACCCAAACGGAATCAATATTCCGGATGGTTTTGGAAGTTTCTTTCACCGCTTGCTTCACTGCATCATCGAAGCTTTTTTCGGAAGTAGCAATTACTTCAATAACTTTTACAATAGGCATAATCGTTTTTTTAGTGAGGGTTGAAAATTATACTAAAAGATAGGACTTTTTAGAGAAATAAGCAATTGACAATTATTCTGCCATCATCTGCTTAATCACTGTTTCTATTTCTTCAGCATTGGGTTTGCTGAAATAATCACCATCACTGCCGTAGGCCGGCCGGTGAGCCTTGCCTGTTATAGTGCGGGGAGCCACATCAAGGTACTTATAACCACCCTGCTCTTCCATTACAGCATTATACATAAAAGCCGCTGCTCCACCGGGCACATCCTCATCTACAAATACAATGCGGTTCGTTTTTTTTAATGACTCAAGAATGATATGGCTGGTATCAAACGGTAATAAGGTTTGTACATCTACTATTTCGCAACTGATGCCTAATACTTCCAGCATATTTACTGCCTCCTGAATAATGCGCAGTGTAGAACCATAAGAAACAATCGTTACATCTGTTCCTTCTTTTATTACTTCCGGAACTCCCAGTGGCACAGTAAATTCTAATAAATTGGATGGTAGTTTTTCTTTTAACCGGTAGCCATTCAAACATTCAATTACTATTGCCGGGTCATTGCTTTTTAATAAGGTGTTGTACATACCTACGGCCTGTGTCATATTTCTTGGCACACATACATACATTCCTCTTAATGAATTAATGACCATACCCATCGGTGAACCACTGTGCCAGATACCTTCCAACCGGTGCCCTCTGGTACGAACAATTAACGGGCAACTTTGCTGACCAGCGGTTCTGTAATGCAGCGTTGCCGCATCATCACTGAGTGTTTGCAATCCGTATAAAAGATAATCGAGGTATTGAATTTCTGCAATCGGTCTTAATCCCCGGATGGCTAAACCTATCCCCTGACCCATAATGGTCAACTCACGGATACCCGTGTCAAAAATTCTTTCTTTCCCATACTTTTGTTGTAAACCACTAAAGCCCTGATTCACATCACCAATAAAACCCAGGTCTTCGCCAAAAGCCACTACTTTTGGATTGGCAGTAAATAGTTCGTCAAAAAAACGATTCAAGACTTCGAAACCATTCATTAGTGGGGTGTCTGTAGCATACGTAGCTTTCACTTCTTGTACTTTCAATGCACTTCTAATGCCTTCGTTATATAAATGAGTATTGTATAATTTTTTATTTTCTTCCAACAAGTCGTTGTAGTAATCTTTTGTCCAATAAGCTGCGTCTGTGTTGCCAGCCACATCCAATGCAGCATTCAATGTTTTTAATACATCCCGGCGCAATGGCTCACGACTGGCTGATAATTCAATCGCCATTTTTTGTAACGCTGCTGTATGCTCTGGTAATGCATTCGCCATTGTTTGAATCAAATCCGCTGTTCTTGCTACTTGCTTTTTTACAGGAATAATAAATTTTTCCCAGGCTTCTGCTTTACTATCCCTTACATGTTGTTTTGCTTTGTCAGCTATGTCATCCAGCTCTTCTTCTACTGCCAGTCCGTTTTCAATAATCCAGTCTTTCATTTTCTTAATGCCATCCCATTCTCTTTCCCATTCTAATCGTTCAGGCGATTTATATCTTTCATGACTGCCGGAAGTGGAGTGACCCTGTGGCTGTGTTAATTCTTCTACATGAAATAAAACAGGTGTATGTGTTTCTCTTGCCAAGCGAATGCCTTCTTCAAATACTTCACACATGCCGGCATAGTCCCATCCTTTTACCTTATATATATTAATACCATTGCTATCATCCGTTTTTTGCATGCCGCTTAGTGCATCGGAAACAGATGCTTTGGTAGTTTGGTATTTTTTAGGAACTGAAATGCCGTAACCATCATCCCAAACAAAAACCGCTAGCGGCACTTGCAAAACGCCAGCTGCATTTATTGTTTCCCAAAAATGACCTTCGCTGGTAGATGCATCACCAATGGTGGCAAAACAAACTTCATTACCATTTTGCGATAGTCCTTTAAATGTATGTAACTCTTCAATATTTCTGAACGCTTTAGATGCATAGGCCAAACCCAATGCCCGCGGCATTTGTCCGGCAGTGGGAGCAATATCGCTGGAGATATTTTTGAGACCTGCCAAGTCTAACCACTCCCCGCTTTCATTTACCATTTTAGTGGCAAAATGGCAATTCATCTGACGGCCACCACTGAAAGATTCGATATTGACATCGGGGTTAGCATATAATTGTGCAAAAACCTGTTCGGCAGTGGTAAGTCCCGCCGCAAACATAAAAGTCTGGTCCCGATAATAGCCGCTACGAAAATCGCCGGGTAGAAAAAATTTGGCCATCGCCACCTGCGCCACTTCTTTTCCATCACCGAAAATGCCGAATTTAGCCTTACCCCCAAGCACTTCTTTACGGCCTAACAAGCTGGTTTCCCTGCTAATACAGGCTATATGGAAATCAGTTAATACTGTTTCCCTGAACTTATCAAAAGATAATTTTTCAGCGTCAACCAATATTTCCGGAGTTGATTCCATGAGGCAAAAATAGGAAGATTGACATCACTCCACCACCACAATGTTCAATTTGTGGACAGAGACCGGAGATACTAGAAAAAATACCTTTATCTCACTGCAACCCATCTATGTAATGTGCCATCTTTTGTCTAAATTTGGAGTCTTCAAATAAACATTTATGAAGCAAATCGCATTGTGCCTTTTCTCTTTTATTTTGGCTTTGGGTGTAAGAGCCCAGCAAAATGGTCATTCTGCAAACGACGGCCATAATCATGGAACTACAAATCCGGTAGCTATCACTACTATTGTTCCTGAAGATGTGCTGAGCCTGAAAGAAACCGAACATGATTTTTCTACCATACCACAGGGCAAACCTGTTTATTACTCATTTAAGATTGTGAATACCGGCAAAACAGCCTTGAAATTAGATGATGTACATGCAAGCTGCGGATGCACCACCCCTGAGTGGAGCCGTGAACCTATTGCTGCCGGTGCCACAGCACTGATAAAAGTTGGTTATAATGCTGCTGCTGAAGGCGTCTTTGAAAAGTTTATTACCGTTACTTATAACTCAAACCAAACAAAGCAAATAAAAATCAAAGGCACTGTATGGAAAGTACCAGAAGGTTCTGCACCAGCCAATGCGTCTGTTGATTTTTTAAAAAAACAATCCTTTTAAATTTTAAACCATGAAAAAAATCTTATTCTTCGCCGCTGCTTTTATGTTCAGCCTTGCCGTAATGGCTCAGCCAAAAGCTGATGATGTTGCAAAATTCAATTCAGAAAAACATGATTTCGGAAAAATAAAAGTAGGCACCCCTGTAACCTATGCCTTCGAAATTAAAAATATCAGTGATAAACCGCTTGTTGTAGAAAATAGTTGGGCCAGTTGCGGATGTACTACTCCTGAAAAAATAGTTGACCCTATTATGCCAGGACAATCAGCTATGCTGAAAGTTCAATATAATGCAGCCGCTGTATCACCCTTTACTAAAGATGTATATGTTTCCTTTACTGGCATTGCGCAGCCAAAATCAGTACAAATAACCGGAGAAGTGCTTAGCGTCGAAGCTTATGAAATATGGGTAAAAGAAAATAAAGAAGCGAAGCCCAAACCCAATAATTAATTAATACTAGCTTTTAACCACTATAGAAGTCCCTCTCGTTTATACTGAGAGGGATTTTTTATTTTAGTCAACACCTCACCTTCAATAAAATTTACTGCTGACAGTAAAATAAAGTGGGGAAAAAATTCCTGATGCGATGAAATGTGTTTTGCGGAAATGGGGAAAACAATCTTACTGTTCTTCACGCCATTATTAATTAATATAATGGCAACTTCAATTTTTGGTTGCTCTCAATTAACTTTTCCACATTTACTGCGGCAAGAACCTAATTGTCATTTCTCCATCATTTTTTCAGAAATTCTGGCACGGATATTTATTCCGTTTCAGCAAAACGATTGCTATGTCATATCCAACCAGCGAAGTACAGCCAGCAACCCTTAGTGAAAACAAGCTGACCATTAACCTGTTTCTCAAAAATTCTTATGGCCAGGCTAAAGAGCAAATAGAGAATGGCGTACTATTTATTAAAAATGAGTTCTCCTTCTTTTATCATGAAACGGGAGAATACCTGACCAAAATGTCGTTGCCGGTAAATAATTTTTTGAAAGACCTTGCTCAAATTGAATCAGAATTATTACAGGAGGTGAGCAAAGATTCTTCACAATTTCTTTTGATGAATGGTGAGATGGTGCCTGTAGAAAAAGTACTGACCATGCAGATGGAAGAAAATCATTAATTTTTTTCGTTCATATATTTATTGAATGCCGGTGATTGCTGAACAAATTTTATTACCGTCGCCTGAAATTCTTCGTTTTGTTTAGCAGGACCATTCTGTGAAGTGAAATAAATAGTATAGAATTTATTCTTCCGGAAATTAAAATCTGGATTTGTTACCTCCATTTTTGAAATAATAATAGCAAAGAGCTTTGATTTTGATTTCAATTCATCATCACCTGTTGTTCCTGTTTTTGCATAATAATAATAAGGTGACCCATTCTTCAGCATTCCACCCAATCTTGCTGCCGTACCACTGAACAATGCCTGCTTCAATCCTTCCATTACTTTTTCCCGGATGATGGAAAGGTAGTTGCTATAAGTTACACCGTTGTCAATATCAAAAGCATTAAAAACCGGCTCCTGCGCATACGGATTTAAGGTGAGTGAATACGTCCGGTTCTGACTGACTAACTTTCCAAATGCATCGAGCATTTTTACAGGTGGCACCATTACCTGGCTGCTGCCTTTTACATGCCCCCGAAAAGAGGACATAAATACTTCATTGGGTTTACTGTTATCCATGCCGGTGCCTTTCTGGTCGAACAAGGCATACTCCGGTAAAATGAACCCTGATTTTTTATATGCCTCCTGAAAAAGCAATGAATCATAAGCCGACGAAAACTTATCAGCACCTTTTCCATTCCTAAAAGTATAGATGCCGTAATTATTAAGCAGCCCGGCTGAGACAAACGAACTGTCTGATCCAAAATTGGCTTTGCCATTGACGTATCCCGGCCAGTTCTCAAAACCATTCAGCCAATATTGTTTTCCATTGTAACTGAAATAAGGCCAGCTGTAAGAAGCAGCGGTATTCTGTGTAGCAAAATGTTTTACTAACAATTCCTGTAGATTTTGTTTAGAATAAGAACCTAGCAGCAACAGATTAGAGTGATAATAATTATCTGAATACTTTAAATAATCAATAACCGATGCAATGCGTCCGTTATTTTTTTCAAAATCATACTCAGCTACTTTCTCACCACCAAAAGATTGTTGTTTTTGTGAGAACCCTTCTGCCGCAAAAGCATCCCAGTCAAGTTTTAATTGTGAAGCAATAGCAGAAAAAATGATGGGCTTCAATGTAGACCCAGGGCCGGGATTCATCCGCAATAAATTAATATTACCAATCTGTTTTCTTAATAAAGATTGAGAAACAAAACCATTGTCTCCCCGTATCACTTTATTAAACCCAGCTTTATCATTTGGATCAGGGCGGCTCATGTCTTTAATAAAATCATTCATTGCCACTAACCTTCCGTTGCCATCGGCAATGCAAATACCGTACTCCGCCCCTTTCTTATAAGCGGTATCAGTACGCAGCATCGTCTTAATTTTTTCAGATAACGAATCTGTTAGTTCGGCATCAAGAGAAACAAAAGCATCCTTTTGGATTTGTCCCTTAGCAGTATATTCAGAAGAAACACTTTCAGCAAAATTTCTCGCCCAAATAAAATCACTGCCCATTGGATATACATAAAAACGGCTGCCGTTGACATAATAATTCTTCATAAAAGCATCCGGCTGAATCACCAATAATTTATCCCTGCCGGAAGAATCCATCATCCGCATTTTATCCGGATTACGCATCACCAATGTATCGTTTGCAGCAAGTGAAATTAATCCGCTGGTATTTTTTATTTGAATTGAAGAGCCCGAGCGGTTAATGAGGCAAAGTTGTTCAGCCTGATTTTGGGTATTAGATTTTTTGAAAGCCAACTGAAGTCCATTAGCCAGTAAACTAGTAGGCTCTTCCGTATAACTGCTGATACGTTTATTTATAACAGAGCCATCTGCTGCATTCCACAAAGTGATATTATAGTTAGTGCTGTCGCCAAATACATTGCCCGTCCAGAACTGCTGCAGATGTGGCGGCGGCTCAATACGAAAATAATTATCATTAACTGCCAACTGTGGCTTGCCTGAATACAAATCGAGGTACAACATCCTGCTCTGATCTAAGTGCCGGGAAAAACTACTTCTTGTATATAATTCAATTTCTTTGCTAAAAAAATTTCCCGCATCGTTCATAAACCCGGCAATCTGGAGCTTACGAACTGAGTCGGTAAACAACTGGTCCTTCTTAGTAATAGACAAACGTTTTGTTGCCGTGGAGGAATCGAAATAATCAAATATAGGTTGCAGCCGAAATTCGATATATGAATCCATATTTTTTGTCAAATCAGCAACACCAAACTCTTTATCCTTATTAAATACCGGCTTCACCAAGAATAGTAACAAAGCTAGTCCCATAAATACAATAGTACCGGGTATAAGTTTTTTCCGGTTAGGATATTGCTCCAGCGGAATATTCTTAAATAGTAACACCACTGCTACAATTAATATAGAAGGGAAAAAAATATATTGTTTACTGAGGATACTTCCAATTGGAAAATCCTGTCAAAATAAAATATAACGGCCGGTTGCAGCCAGTATTACTAGCAGGGCAGTTATTAATAAATAATTCAGCAATGAAAATCCTGCGGTAATAGTTGGATAATTATTATTAATCCGGTTAGTAAAATCAGGATATAGCTTATAAAAAGATGCCAGCAAAGTGGTTGGCACTAAAAGCAGTAACACATAGAGCAGCACCGACCATTTTCAATGCTCGGCTATAAAAAAACGGCTGGCAACAAGGTCTGTGGCCTGTGCATTATACTTAGCTCCTTTGTTTTGAGGAGCATGTGGCAATAAATTAAACCCGGCAGCATTTACAGCAGGATTATTTTTTTCGTAAATAAATGTATTGATGAACCATTGGT
>JANORJ010000615.1:0-2209 GCA_031415255.1 Chitinophagaceae bacterium
GAAATTGACCTTACTCTGCCTAATGAAGTTGGTGTTTCTAATCCCTTTACAAACTCTGGACTAATACAAGACAAATTTGCACCGCTGTCAAACAGGGTGTATAGGTTCTTCTCTCCTTTAGAACCAATATAATTCAACGTCAATTTGATAACTGACATTTCTTAGTTTCTTACAAGGTACTAACTTTCTCTTTCTCCCATTTATTTCTTCCATATCCTGCTATTACATGCTTTTCACTATGATAAGATGAACGAACTAATGGGCCGCTTTCTACATAGTCTAATCCAAGTTCGTAACCAATTTCCCTGTATGTTGCAAACTCATCAGGATGAACAAATCGGTGAACAGCTAAATGTTTTTTTGTTGGTTGCAGGTATTGACCAATTGTTACCACATCACATCCATTGGCCTGTAGGTCTTTTAGTGTTTGTATTACTTCTTCTTTTTCTTCACCCAGGCCAAGCATAATGCCGCTCTTTGTTCGCATGCCGCCTTCTTTCAATGTTCGTATCACTTCCATACTCCGCCAATACTTGGCTTGTATGCGAACTTGTTTGGTTAATCGTTCTACTGTTTCAATATTATGACTTACTACTTCCGGTGCTGCATCACTAATCCGTTGTATATCTTCTTTGTTTCCTTTAAAATCCGGAATCAATGTCTCTAATGTAGTATCAGGGTTTAATGCTTTTACAGCTTTGATAGTATTATTCCAGATAATAGAACCGCCGTCTTTTAATTCATCCCTGTCAACAGATGTAATGACAGCATGTTTCACTTTCATCAGATGGATAGCTTCTGCCACCCGTTGTGGTTCATCCCAATCTACTGGTTCAGGTCTGCCGGTAGCTACCGAACAAAAGCCGCAACTTCTTGTGCATACATTACCCAAAATCATAAAAGTGGCCGTACCGGCTCCCCAGCATTCACCCATATTGGGACAGTTACCGCTTTCGCAAATAGTGTGAAGTTTATGATTGTCAACTAGGCTTCTTACATGTTTGTATTCTTCGCCGATAGGCAATTTTACCCTGAGCCAGTCTGGTTTTTTTACTCTGGTGTTATCAACCGCCGCAGATGTAATCGGTAACTCAATCATGGTGCAAAAATACAGCAGATAAGTACTAAAAAGAACCCTCAACGAGTTTTTCCTTATTTAGATAAAGTGCAATTGCACAACGTATGTAGGGGATAATATGCTATTACTTTCGTCGTCCAAATAGTATAGAAATATAGCCCTGAAAAAACATTTGCTTTTCCTTTTGGCCAAACATGATGGGAATTTTAGAACCATAAAATTCTATACTTACACCTGCTTCAATTCCGGAAACCACTTCATTAAAACGGCCATAGTCAAACCGCATAGCAGTTTTTACAAATGCTCCCGGTTTAATTTTCATTTCATTCCAACCTTTACCAATTCCACCTCCGCCGATTATTGTAGGACCGAGAAATAAGGCACTGTCAGCGACCGAATATTTGATAGTTCTGGTTTTATCGTTTTGATCAACTACCTGTAAGTAATATGGCTTTAATAACCCAAGGGCAAGTCCTCCGTTAAAAATGGCAGAAACGGCAACCCCATTCTTATTCCCCTTTTGACCAAGCATATATTGCTGACCAAAACCTAATGTGAGCTGGTAAAAACTATTGAGCTTACCATAAATAAATGGATTGCTAAATACAAAACCGCCTCCATTAGAAATTTTTTCTTCTTTCTGATGTTTTATTTCAGTCAGGTCAATCCGGTAGGTAGTTGTTTTCCGGTTGGTCTTCATCTTACCCAACTCGTAGAATGCGCCATATCCGTTGCTACGACCCTGCAGGCCAAAAATATTTTGCTTTCTATAAACCAGCACACCTTCTTCCGACTGCTTTATCAGGGTGCTTATTTTTTGACGGCGGACTTCTTTCTTATCTTCTTTGGAAAATTTGCGGCTGGCAGTATCCTGTGCGGATGATGCCATAACAATCGTTGCAAGCAATACAGTAAGGGGTAGTTTCTTCACGAAGATACTTTTTTAGCTAAGAGATTAAATGAGAAAAAGAGAATACAATTTACTGCGTTCATATTACTCTCATTTCTTAAAAATTACTTAAGAGAACAGTAAACAAACGAGAGGAAAAACGGATTAAACTCTTTTTCCTCCTTTTCTCTTTGTTCTCTTAGTCAATAACGTAAATTTAGGGCAAAATATTGATAATGACT
>JANORJ010000616.1:0-7348 GCA_031415255.1 Chitinophagaceae bacterium
GTTGTACCAGCCCATAGCTCAGCGGTATTAGTCTTGATTACTTTAGCAACTTTATTAGTGGCCAGTGTTGGGTCGGTTACAATCGTTGATTGTTCTGCACCACCAAAACCTACCAGACCGTAGTTAACTGTTACATCATCAAAAGTTACCGGTAAGTTCATTTGTGTTTGAGCAAATGACAAGATGGTGATTAGTGTTGCAGAAAATAAAAAATAAAACTTTTTCATATTCATTATTTTATGGCTAATAAATTAAACAGTTAATTAACCGTGTATAAAAAGCAAGCGTTTAGAATTATTGTTATTTTTAAAAATCTATACTTATATAAATATTATTCAGGGAATTAATTTATAAACTTTTACATAATCTATCTCCATTGTTGCATTTGTAAAAGCAGGATCTACCGGACCTCCAAAATTGCCACCCATGGCTACATTCAAAATGATAAAAAAGTTTTGATTGAACGGGGTCAAACTGTTATTGACATATGTGTGATATAATTGAGAGTCAACATAAATTTTGATATAGGTTGGTGTCCATTCAACTATATAATTGTGAAAATCGGTGGTTGCATTGGGAATGACAAACGTCTTGCCATCGGCATTGCCCCCTGAACGACCAGGATAATGCAGGGTGCCAAAAATTTTGTTTAACTCACTGCCCCGATGTTCTGCTATATCTATTTCTCCGCAAGCAGGCCAGCTCACCGCATTGATATTACTACCCAGCATCCATATTGCAGGCCAGGTGCCCACACCAGCAGGAAATTTTGCTCTTACATCGATTTTGCCATATTTAAATGAAAATTTATTTTTTGAAAGAAGCCTCGCAGATGTAAATGCACTGCCATTATAGCTTTCTCTGATTGCATTTATTTTCATTATCCCATTTAATGCCGTTGCATTTTCTGGTCTGTTTGTATAGAACTGTAACTCATTATTGCCCCAACCAGAACCACCGATATCATATCCCCATTTTGTTGGATCGGGATTGCCATTTATAGTAAAGTTGTCTTCAAACACAGGAGTGGTTTCATAATTCCACACTTTATCTGGCGGAGGAACTATGGTTGTAATCGGAGGTATATTATCTTTTTCTGTGCAGGAAAAAAATATGGTACTTAAAGTTGCAATGGTCAGGTATATTTTAAATTTCTTTATCATTTTAAAATATTTTATAGTTTAATAAATTTGAATTGGAAGATGGTGCCAGTACCGTTACCTGCTCTCAATACCATGTTATTAGCTGTAATTGAAATAATACGGTAAACGTTTTCAGTAGGCACATCAGTAGTGCCAATAAAAATAGTTGGTGGAGTTTGCGGTAATTGTATAGTGCCAAGACCGGCTACACCTCCGGTTGTTGCATTAAACGTATAAGTTATATTATTGTAAGATCTGTCTGAACCACAATTAAAGTTTGGAGCAATATTGCCACCATTAAAAGTGGAACCATTTGCATTGTAATTTATTTTGTCTGCCGCTGTAAAAGTGTACACATCATCTGTTTGGCAATTTGGTTCAAGTGGTCCGCCGGCAAAAAAGGTACTTGGGTTTGCCTCTGTTCCTACTATAATTGAATTTGCACCTGGGGTAGGATCTAGTTTCCAGCTTTTACTGCTTCCACCGGTTAATAAATTCTTATAATCAGCCAGCGTCAAGGATGTAACCTTTTTCATTTTTATTTCTATGAATTTACCTCCAGTACCAGTCAGCGTTCCACGAAGCGTCATATTATCTGCTGTATAAGAAATGATGGTGTACCTATTATTATCAACAACATCCGTTGTGCCGATAAAGGGTTTCAATCCACCCGCAACTGTATTATCTAAAATAATTTCATTGGGCTGTCCAGCCTTGCTAACTACAATAAATTTTGTTGCATTAGCCTTTGGTGCCTGGCAACTAAAACCAGCTTGTGCATCAAAGGTTTGACCATTTGCGTTATATTCAAATCTGCCATCGGCATAGAATTTAAATTTATCATCCACCTGGCAATTGGCTGCAGGTCCAGAAAAATCAACGGTTGTTCCATTGGCGGCTAAAACTTTGATGGCATCAATATCTGTATTCCATGTCCACTCAAAATTTGTACAACCCGTAAGCTTGTTGAAAAAATCATTCTGGCAGGCATCTACTACTGTAATACTCTTTGTAATGCTGTTATTTCCGTTTGTACCAACAGAAGTTAACCTTACATTGTATATACCACCTGTTGCATATTGATGTTTTGGATTTTTTTCTGACGACAACGAAGTATTATCGCCAAAATCCCATTGAAACTGTACACCTTCTTGACTTGCATTGGTGAACATAACTGTATAGGCAAAGGGCAGCGTATCTTTCAGCGGAATAATTTGAACCGAAAAATCGGCAACAGAAGCTGATCCGTTAAGCCCCAGTAAACTATTTTTTTTGCATTGAACAAGTGTTGTGCCTAGTGCAATTAAAAAGATAGATGACATGGAAAATATTTTTTTCATACTAAATGTTTTAAGCGTTTTTTAATATCCCGCATTTTGAGTAAGGTTTGAATTTTTATCTCTTTCTCCCTGAGGAATTGGCATGTACCGGTGCTTAGCCTGGATATTTGTTTTACCCGAAGCGGTCATTACAGTAGTAAAATAAGTAGGGTCGGGGTGACGTAATAAATCATACCAACGGTGCATTTCAAATGCAAACTCCAATCTTCTTTCTTTGTACATAGCTGCCAGCCATTGTGCGTCTGATAAACCAACCGGCAGTGGTGCCAATCCAGCTCTTACTCTAACTTGATCAGCATATTGTTTTCCCAAAGCAGGTCCTGCAGCTTCTGCATAAATTAGTAAAACTTCGGAGTAACGCATGATGGGAACATTTAAAGCACTTCTCCATTGACCATCATCTCCGGTTAAATTATCGATTGGAATAAAATATTTTTTTACATTAAATCCATTTGGAGAGCCCACCAATTGTGCCGGTTGTGTATAAGTGCCATAGACATCACCAGGTATCCATATCGATCTATTTCTTCTTTTGTCAATGATTGTATTGTAAGCAGCTCCTGTTTTTTCATACTGGTCTACAAAATTTTTAGTAGGTACATTCCAACCATAACCGGCTGTAGCAACTACATTTTGTTCCCGCGGTCCAAAAAAAGTATTCATCTTGCTTCCTGCACCAGCATCCATGAATGTACCACCGCCACTACGGTATTGCACTTCAAAAAGAGATTCTCTTCCGTTCTCATTTTCCAATTTAAAATTATCTGCATAATCCAACCACAAGTCGTAACCATAAGTAATCCTGTTATCAATCACTTCTTTTGCCTTTATTGCAGCATTTGTTTTATCGCCTATGGTTAAATAAACAGCAGCCAACAAGCCTTTTGCTGCGCCAACAGTTGCCCGACCCTTATCCACGGCGACATGAGAATTAGGTAATAGTGTTTCAGCAATTTTTAAATCGGCAATGATTTGGTCATACACCAGGTTTTTAGGTGACCGGGAAATGGTTGTTGATTCTTCTGCCGTAATAATATTTGTGTATAAAGGAACATCTCCAAACAACCGAACGAGGTGATAATAATACAAGGCACGAAGAAACCTTCCTTCACCAATACTCCTGTTTCTGATAGCAGTAGTCATAACAGGCACTTGTGGCACTTTTTCAATTACAAGGTTAGCTCTCAAAATACCAAAATAGCACTGAGACCACATAACATTGATGATGGGATTAAATGAAGTAACATTGAAATTATCTAATTCAGCGGTTTCGGTTCCGTCTAAACCACCGCCACCACCTTGGTCAGCATCATCACTCATAATATCGCCTAAATGCCATGCAGATCCATTATAAATTGTAGATAAAGGTGTGTATGCAGCATTTACAGCTGCTATTGCTTCCGTTTCATTTTGGTAATAATTATTAACTAGAATAAGAGGAATGGTAGGATTTATCGTCAATAATTCCTTTTTACAATTTGTAAATAGAACACTGACGGAAACCAGAATGAAGAATTGTTTAAAATATATATTTTTCATATCCAAGCTTTTTAAAGATTATAAATCAATGGTTATACCGGCTAAAAAAGTTCTTGCTTGCGGGTAAAATCCTATATCAACTGCACCGCCAACTTCAGGATCCATTCCTGTATATTTTGTGAATGTGAACAGGTTTTGTGCACTTACATAAAATTGTGCTTTTTTCAACTTCATATTGTTAGCCCATGTCGATGGAAGATTATATGAAAGGCGAACATTTTTTACCCTTATATATGAAGCATCCTCTACAAAGCGATCCGATACACGATTGTTTCCGTTAGGATCATTTAATGTAGCCCTCGGCATAGTGTTACTAGTGCCAGGTGCTGTCCAGCGGCCAATAACAGCATTCGAATAATTTCCATTACTTACACCGCCTTCTGTGTACCACCGGGTAAAGTTTAAAACTTTATTTCCCTGTGAACCCTGCACAAAAACATTTAGTTCTATATTTTTAAAAGAAAAAGTATTAGTTAATCCAAAAGTAAAAGTGGGATTAGCATTGCCTATATTAGTACGGTCTTCGTTATTAATAACGCCATCACCATTGATATCTTTAAATTTAACATCGCCGGGAGCGGTGCTGGTAGCAGGATCTATGCCCGGTGTTTGTATGGCATGTTTAGCAATTTCCGCATAATCTTGAAAAATTCCCTCTGTTTGAAAACCATAGAAGAATGCCGCAGGAGACCCTTGTATGGTTCTTAAACTTCCTCCTGTTATTCTAATATTAGTAAATTCATTATTCAACGGAGCAGATAAGCCAAGTGAAATAACTTTATTTTTATAAGCACTTACTACTGCATTAGCATTCCAATTAAACGATTTTGAAGAAACGATTTTCCCGTTCAAACTTAAATCAAAACCAGTGTTTTGTAATGTTCCCGTATTGAAAGGAACTGCTTCGTAAGTACCAGACAAGTAGGGTGGTGCTACATATAGTATAAGTTCTTTTGAACGACGTCGGTACACATCAAAAGAAAATCCTAACTTATTTTTAAAAATGCTTCCATCAAATCCAATATCTACTTGTTCATTTTTTTCCCACTTAATATCAGGATTGAAAGAGCCACTAGGTGCAACAGCATTTACAATACCGCCAGAACTTGTTGAGTTGCCAAATGTGTATTGAAAGCTTTGGTTTATTGTTTGCAAATATGAATTGGCGGCCACATTGGGATTACCTGTGTAGCCAAAACTTGCCCGCACTTTTAGTTCATCCAGCCATGCTACATTTTGAAAAAATGGCTCCTGAGTTAATCGCCATGCGGCCGAAACCGAAGGGAAAATGGCAAACTTATTCTCCGGAGCAAAGTTGGAACTTCCATCACGGCGAATAGAGAAAGTTAAGAATCCACGACCATCAAAATCATAATTCACTCTTCCGAAATAAGACATCAACCGCAGGTTGGTACCATAATTGGAATAATTGCCAATTTGAGTAAGGTCGGTTGGTCTGAAAACAATATCATTTAAAACCGGAATGTTTTGTGCAAAAATTGCATTTCCTCTTGAAGCAAAAAGTTCAGAAAATTTATTTTCCTGAAATGTATAACCGACTACGGCATTTACTTTATGTTTTTGTTTAAATACTTTATCATAGGTTAAAGTATATTCAGAAAGGAAATCATTATACAATCCTTTATTATCATTATACCCTGTTGTAGTGAAAGGCCTTCCACCAGTTGATGGTGTGGCAACTGTAAAATTATTTCCCTGAACGTAAGTGAAATCACCACCAAAGACGGCTTTAAACTTTAACTCCTTCATCAGGTTAATTTCAGCGTACACATTGCCAGTAATTCTGTATTTCTCAGTATTGTTCTTGGGAACCTCTAATTGATATACAGGGTTTGGTTCTGCAAAACCATCTTCATTTCCATCACCACCGGCATAAGTGCCATCGTCATTTCGTGGTTTTACAGTAGGTGGCGCTGTTAATGCTAATAAAACAACACTATTAAATGCACTATAAGTATCTGCTCCATGCTGTGTAGATTTATTCATGGAGAGTGAATTGCCTAACTTAATAAAGTTGTTGACTTTTATATCTCCGTTAAAACGGAGATTGAATCTTTCGAAATCAGTTTTATAAATAATACCATCCTGTTTAAAATAACCTGCTGAAAATGAATACTGCGACTTATCAGATCCACCTGTAGCAGTAAGATTAACACTCTGTATTGCTGCTCTTCTAAAAATCTGATCCAACCAATCGGTGCCATCACCATATTGTTGCCCAATCGCTTCAAAATCGGCCAGCTTTGGAATCACGGCAAGACCGCTTGCAATTCTTGCTTCACTATTTATAATTGCATATTCTCTTGGCTTTAGCATGGTAGGAAGGCTCCATGCCTTTTGTATTCCTCTATATACATCTACTGATAAACTTGTTCTACCTGCACGACCTCTTTTAGTTGTAATCATAATTACACCATTGGAAGCCCTGACTCCATAAATAGATGCAGCTGCAGCATCTTTTAAAACATCAATAGATTCTATATCACCGGTGCCGAAAGAGTTTAAGACATTATCAGCGCCTTGGTCCGGTAATGGATATCCATCAACAACAATTAGCGGATTATTGGTTCCTGTTAAAGAAGATATTCCCCTGATTTTTATGCTGGTGCCTCCTGTGCCACCTGGCGCACCGCTACCCTGAACAATGGTAACTCCTGAAACTCTTCCTTGTAAGGCCTGAGCTGCATCAGCTACAGGTGCGGCAGCTATTTCTTTTGCAGAAATGGAAGAAATAGCAGTTGATAGTTCCTTCTTCTTTTTAGTACCATATCCAATTACAACCACTTCATTTAATCTTGAAACTGCGGAAATTAGCGTAATTTCTAAAGGGCTATTTGAAATGGCAACTTCTTTTGTTTCATACTCTACTGAGCTAATAATCAAACTTGTAGAAGTAGAGGGAACGGAAATACTAAATTCCCCATTATCATTTGTAGTAGTACCAAGCTTGGTACCTTTAACTACAACGGATGCTTTGGATATTCCATCTCCCTTTTCGCCGACTACTTTACCGTTAACCGTCTTGTTTTGACCTATTGATACTGAAGAAATCAGCATAAATAGAAAAAGGAAAAATCCTTTAAAGATTTTTTTCATACGCAAGTTTTAAGTTTTGAGAATTATAAGCAGCAATTCAAAAGCAATTTAAATTCCTCCACTACATATAACAAATAAATCGCCCCTACATTACTACATCTTAAAATATAAACAATTGATTATTAATACGATTTACTACAACAATACTACATCATCCAAAAAATTTATATATTCACTACCAAATTGCTTGTGTATTGATGAAAATACTCC
>JANORJ010000617.1:0-7332 GCA_031415255.1 Chitinophagaceae bacterium
AATAAGCAGTGACGAAGTGATTTTAGCAGCTGATACTATTGTAGTACTGGGTCATAATATCATCGGGAAACCAGTTCATCGGGAAGATGCCGTAAGTATTCTGTTAGCATTGTCGGGTTCAACACATAAAGTGATAACAGGTGTTGTAATAAGAAAGGGAGATAAAGAAATATCTTTTGCTGATACCACAGAAGTTGAATTTCATACTATTACTGTATCTGAAATTGAATTTTACGTTGACAAATACAAACCTTATGACAAGGCTGGTGCTTACGCCATTCAGGAATGGATAGGAGTGGTAGGTATTAAATCTATCAACGGTGATTTTTATAATGTGATGGGGCTGCCAGTTAGCAGGGTAGTGAGAGAATTAAGCAAGTTTGAAGTCTGAGGTTCTAAGTTTGAAGTTGTTTAGAGTAAAAATATACTGAATGCTGGCGGAGATTATACATTTTCACGATAACTTCAAACCTCAAATCATCAAACTTCAAACGGCATATTATGACCGAACGGCTGCTCCAATTCATCTGGCAATTTCAATACTTCAACAAAGGAGAACTTGTTACAACAGCAGGAGAAACTGTTCAGGTACTCTTCGCCGGACAATACAATACGAACCAAGGGCCAGATTTTTCAGATGCAAAAATTAAGATAGGTAACACTACTTGGGCAGGAACGGTTGAACTGCACATCAAAACATCTGACTGGAAAAAGCATAAGCATCAAAGTGATAAGAACTATAATAATGTTATGCTGCATGTGGTGTGGGAAGATGATGGAGGTGGAAATCGGAACTCTGTTCCGATAAATCAGACGGAACAAAATTCCATCGTCCCGATTTTAGAATTAAATGGCAGAGTTTCAAAATTTTTATTACTACGATACGAAGAGTTGATGAGTACAGACTCTTTTATCCCCTGTGAAAAAAATATCAACACCGTTAGGGATATAACCTGGAAAAGCTGGAAAGACAGATTGCTGGTGGAACGATTATTACGAAAATCAAAAATTGTTGAAAATTATTTGCAACAAAATAATTACCACTGGGAGGAAACATTCTGGTGGTTACTGGCTCGCAATTTTGGGATGAAAGTAAATGTCGATGCATTTGAAGCTATCGCCAAATCAATTCCAATAAATGTATTGGCCAAACATAAACGACAGATACACCAATTAGAGGCATTACTGCTTGGGCAAGCAGGCTTATTGGAAGAAAAATTTACAGACGATTACCCGTTGATGCTACAGAAAGAATATAAATTCTATAAAAATAAATATAGACTCAAACCATGTAGCAGCCCTGTCTTTTTCCTTAGAATGCGACCGGGAAACTTTCCCACTATCCGGCTGGCTCAATTGGCGATGCTGGTTCATGATTCTGCACATTTGTTTTCTAAAATTAAGGAAACCGACACAGCAAAAGATGTTAAGGAATGGTTTAATGTTACAGCCAATGACTACTGGCATTATCATTACCGCTTTGATGAGCCCACTTCTTTTAAAAAGAAAAATCTTGGAGTTGCGATGGTTGATAATATCATCATCAACACCGTTGCCCCGGTTTTATTTGCCTACGGCAGTTACCATGACGAAAACAGTTACAAAGACAAAGCTTTGAAATGGCTGGAGAAAACTGCCGCTGAAAATAATAATATCACCAGAGGATTTCAAAAACTGGGAATTGAGAATAAAAATGCTTTTGATAGTCAGGCATTACTTGAGCTGAAAAATGAGTATTGCAATCGGAAAAGATGCCTCGATTGCGGAGTGGGAAATTCAATTTTAAAAAATCAATAATTTTTTCAATACAATAAAAAGTCAGTCACAAAAAATGCGAAGTATAAAACTTCGCATTTTGCAAAATATTTTTCGATATTTATTTTAAAAGGCAAGAGTTCCTTCTCTATAGCCATCAGTTTTTTGAATCACTTTCAGTGTTACTTTCTTTTTTGTTGCAAATGACTGCTCCAATTTTGTCCGGATATCTTCATACACGGCCTCGGGGAAGTAAACGTTTATTTTGTTATCTGCATAAACAGCTGCTTGTTGAATGTTGTCGTTGGGAGAATAAAAAATTAGCTGAAAAGCAATATTGCCAGTTTTGTTAACCGGAGTCAGACCTACCACAATTTGCAAGGAATGCTTGTAACTGTTAGTCGTTCCATCTACAATATTTGACGTAATAAAAGTAGTGCCACCGAACCCTTGAATTTCAAACTGCTCATTGGTGTCCTGAATAAAAGTTTTAGTTTTAAAAGCCCTTGTACCTTGATTCGTTCCCTGGCTTGCTGCTGTTACTTGACTATCCATTTGCTGAGCCATGGCACCGGTTGCGCCAAAAAGCCCAATACTTAAAATGTAAAAAAAATACTTTTTCATAATTTTTTGTTTACTGTATTTTGTAGTTATCAGAATCAATTTAAGTTAGTAAAAGTAAGTAAAAAATAGCAAACCGGAATGGCGTTTATATGACTTTTCCTTTCCATTTTCCACTACGCATATACCAGTAAGACAGGCCAAAAATACTGAGCCAGTAAAGCCACTCACTCATCCAGCCATAGGTAATGGAAAGTTTATATTTCTCCAGCACTATATACACATAAACGCAATAGAGAATTAGGGTTATAAGTTCGATTAGAAAAGTAAAGCGGCTGTTGCCAGTACCAGTAACAGCATTCATCCAAACTACAGAAAAGGACATTGCCACCATAGCTATGGTAACAACCCGTACAACAGGTATAGCAGTAGTAATGAACACTTCATTCTGGCCAAACACTGAAAGAAACAATACTGGAAAAATGTTGATTAATGCCGCTAAAATAATAGCAAAGCCGGTGCTCATTTTTACAATTTTCAAAATAAGGTCATGCACCAGTTCTTTTTTCCCCTGCCCGATAATATTACTCACCATGGCTGAAGTGGTGGCTGCAAAGGCCCAGGAGAAGCAGCCCGTTAATCCAAAAATATTCCGCATCACATTTGATACTGCCAGATCCATTTGCCCATGATGTTCTATGAGAATGTAAAAGAATTCCCAACTGATAATGCTGATAGCCAACTGGAATATTAATGGTAATGACATGGATAAAATTTGCTTTGCATATCCGGTATCCCATTTTAAATGATTGAAAACGGCAAATTTTTTGCCAAGACCCTTATAGTGAATAACTACAAAAATGACAAACATGCCAATGAATTCTGCAATAATCGATGCAACTGCTGCACCGTTTAATCCCATTTCTGGAAAACCAAAGTGGCCGAAAATAAACAAGTAATCAAAGGCGATATTAGCAATGGTTTCTGCCAATGTGCCGGTAACAAGATAACGGCTGTTGTTAGTGCCTACCAGTAAAGCATTTCGCATTTGATACACATATAAAAAAGGCAAACCCCATATCCGAATTTTCAGAAATTGTATGGCATCGTCAGCCGTTTCAGCATTATGCAGCACATTTTTTAAAATAACTGGTGCCAAAAACCAAGTAATCAATATGCCAACAGCAGCAATTATCAGCGAAATGAAAACCCCCTGACCAAATATTTTTCCTATTTCCGCTGGCTTGTTTTCTCCGGCACGCCGGGCTATCAAAGTTTGCAAGCCACTGTTGAGGCCAAAACCAATCATAGCAAAAATGAGATAGTAAACTCCAGTGATACTGGCCGTGGCCAATGCTTTCTGACTGTAATGCCCCAGAAAAATATTGTTGGTGATAAAATTAAACTGTGGTACCAGGATGGCAAGGGTTATCGGCAAAGCAATTTTAAGTATCTGCCGGTTGCTGATTTCAACTTGTAAGTTAGTAGGTGGTGCTGCACTTGCCATAAAAAATTAATCCTTTTGAACCTGCAGAAATTGATTTTAGATAACTGAAATTCAGAACAGGCGGGCAAACCTACGATATTTAAATTTTTGTCTATTATTGCATCAATAGAAATCAAGAATTTGAAACAACTATTTCATATTGAGAACGGTAATAGCGAAAGTAGCCAGCAGGTATTATCGCTAAGGCTGGGGGATAAGCATACCAGTTTTGCCATTACCAGCAAATCCGGTGCTGAGCTATATCAACTGGCTTATTGCGTTTTGGATGAACAGAATGAAAAGGAACTATCAGTTTTCTTTGCAGCTTATCCATCGTTAAGTAATTCATTTTACGAAATACAGGTAACCTATGATTTTTCACAAAGCGTATTAATCTCATCCAAAGAATACAAACTGGATGATGCAGCTCTTTTATTAAGTACGGTAGGTGGCAATATTGGTAATGCAAACATTATTTCAGAATTGATTGCTGAGTGGCAGTTGTATAATATTTATGCTGTACCCAAAGAAATGCAGGCACAGCTACTTCAAAAATTTCCGGCCGCCAGATGCCGGCATCATTATTCGCTGGCGATAAAGAATTTGAATGCGAGTAATGAAGGAGGAATTTTAACGGTTGATCTTGGAAAAGATAACTTTACCCTTATTGCCGCAAACGGCGGTAAGTTTTTACTGGCACAGACTTTTGACTACACTACTCCGGAAGATGTATTATTTTATTTGTTGAAAGCCAGTCAGCAATTTTCTTTGTCGCAGCAGCAAGTTCGATTGCAACTTTCCGGGTTAATAGATAAGCAATCTTCTTTGTACAATGAATTACATCAGTATTTTAAAAATGTTGAATTCAGGGAGGCAAACTGGAATATAGAAAGCGAATACCCGGCACATTTTTTTACTTCACTTAATGATTTGGCAAAATGCGCATCATAGGAGGAGAACATGGTGGAAGAAAATTTAATCCGCCCAATAACATGCCCCATACCCGGCCAACCACGGATATAGCGAAGGAAGGATTGTTCAATGTACTCCAAAACAATCTTGATTTTGAAGAAGTAAAAAGTCTTGATTTGTTTGGCGGCACCGGTAGTATAAGTTATGAACTGGCTTCAAGGGGAGTGATTGACCTGACGGTAGTAGAAAAGGACAACACGATGTATGAGTTTATTAAAAAAACATCAGCGGCATTGCGGATAGAGAATTTGAAAGTAGTGAAAATGGATGTGTTTAAGTTTATTAATCAATGTGCTGATAAATTCGATTTCATTTTTGCCGGCCCGCCGTATGCACTGACGACAATTGATGACCTTCCAAAACAAATTTTTGAAAAACAGCTATTAAAAAAAGATGGTTGGTTTGTGCTAGAACATACGCCGAGGAATAATTACAAAGCATTTCCTTACTATAAGTCAGAAAGAAATTACGGAACTACAATTTTCTCGACGTTTATTGAAACCCGGGGCTAATGAATAAGAACGAACTGAGAAAAATTTTCCAAAAAAAAAGAAATGCTCTAACTGCTACAGAACAGACTAAGCTGGATGATTTATTGCTGATACAATTTCAAAAAGCGGACTTACCTTTTATAACCACCTTATTATCTTATTGGCCTATTGAGGAAAATAAAGAACCCAATACACATTTGTTTACCGATTATCTGGAATTTAAAAACCCTGAACTGCTGGTAGCTTATCCAAAGACAGATTTTTTTATGGATGAGATGGTGGCTGTTTCAACAGATGCTGAAACAAACTTTCTTAAAAATGAATTCAATATTTATGAGCCTGAAGAAGGAAACAGGGTTGCCGCAGGTGAAATAGATATGATACTAGTTCCATTGCTGGCTTTTGACAAAAAAGGGTACAGGGTTGGTTATGGCAAAGGTTTCTACGACAAATTTTTACCCGAATGCCGGAAAGGCTGTATTAAAGTTGGCTTCTCTTATTTTGACCCTGTTGATGAAATAACAGATAAGGCCGATTTTGACGTACCTTTAGAACTTTGTATTACGCCGCAATCAGTTTATGTTTTCTAACTTTTTTCTCAAATCATTCCGCATACTTTTATTGCCATTTGCCCTGCTCTACTGGCTGGGTATCAGTATAAGAAACTGGCTTTACAATAAAAACATTTCAAAATCGGCCAGTTTTGGTTTGCCATTAATATGTGTGGGTAATCTTTCTGTTGGTGGCACTGGCAAATCTCCCATGGTAGAATATTTAGTTTCAAATTTGAAAGACAAATATAAAATTGCTACACTAAGCCGGGGTTATAAAAGAAAAACGAAAGGATATGCGCTGGCTACAGCAACTACAACTGCATTGGAAATTGGCGACGAACCCATGCAGTTTCATTTAAAATTTCCCAATGTGCCGGTGGCAGTAGGTGAGGAAAGAATTTTAGCGATACCACAGCTATTGCATGACAAACCGGAAACGCAGGCTGTTATTCTGGATGATGCTTTTCAACACCGGACAATTAAAGCCGGGCTGAACATTTTGCTGACAGAGTATAATAATTTATTTACAAGAGATTTTTATTTGCCCACCGGCGACTTGCGGGATTTAAAAAGCAGTTACAAACGGGCAGAGATAATTGTAGTGACAAAGTGCAAACCTGATTTAACCAATGAAGAAAAGCAAAAGGTGATAAATGAGATCAATCAGGTAAATGGACAAAAAATATTTTTTACAGCCATTCAATATGGGTCAATGTATCATATCAGCAGCAATAAAATATTTACTGCTGATGAAAAAACAGAAGTGTTACTGGTAACGGGCATTGCCAATCCGAGGCCATTAAAAAGAATGCTGGAAGAAAAAAGTAGTAGTTATCATATGCTCCAGTATTCAGACCATCATATTTTTACTATTGATGACCTGAATGAAATCAAACAAAAATTTGAAAAAATCGAAACAACAAACAAAATTATTCTAACAACAGAGAAAGATGCCGTTAGGTTGGCTAAATTCACCAATGAGATTGCTGAATTGCCACTTTATGTAATTCCGATTCGTCATCAATTCCTTTTTGAAGAAGGCATAAAATTTGATAAATTGGTAACGGATTTTATTCAAAATTTTTCGCAGAACTCTGTAACAGATAAAAAATAGTATAGAACCTTATTATGGGAAGAAAAAATTCAAAGACAAAAAAAATAAAAGAAAAACAAAGACCATCACCATCTGCTAAGGTGCTGAAAGGGAAACTTGATATAACCCGTTCAGGAATGGGCTTTGTAACTATTGAGGGTATGGAAGTGGATATTATTATTCGTCCATCCGATTTCAATACTGCCCTTCATGGCGATTCTGTTCGTGTTGCCATTAACGAAATGAAAAATAGCGGACGACGTATGCAAGGGGTTGTAAAAGAAGTGTTGCACCGCAAACGAACTGAATTTATTGGCCGCCTGCAAATGAATAAAGGCTTTGCTTTTTTCATTGCAGAAATGGATAAACCCATGCCGGATATTTTTATTTCACTGTCAAACATTAAAGAAGCAAAAGATA